>NZ_QSGH01000005.1:0-48513 GCF_003468085.1 Collinsella sp. AM41-2BH | reverse complement strand
CGCGAAGCGCCCTCCCCCTGCCGCGCACGCCCGTGCGCGGCAGCCCGCTCGTCGAATCGTTCATCGCGCACCCCCGTCACGGAAGTGGCCCCCGACCGGCCGCGGCTGCAGCGCGGTGACCGTAGCGCCCGCAGTCGGGGCGCCCGCCACGGCGAGCTGTCCCGCGCGCCGACGACGCCACGCCTCGTAGGCTCCGGCGCAGCCCAGCGCCGCACCGATCATCAGGAACAGCCAGATGCCGCGGCCGCCCGTGTCGGGCAGGGCATCGCGATGGGTGTTGGTGACGGTGATCGTGAGAGTGTTGGCCTCGGAGCCCACCGCGGAGCTGTAGCCGGCCTGCTCGGGCGGCACGTACGCGGTGTTGCCGCCCTCGACCTTGCCGAACCGCACGCCAGGCTGCGCGGCGGCGCCATCATTCACGGCCTCACCTTGCACGGCATAGTTCAGGTAATGTGTGGCGCCGTCAGCGTCCTTCACCGCCACCGGCAGCCCCTCGATCACCGTGCGCCAGGTGTCGGACCAGTTGGATGCGTCCTTACCGGTCAGCTCCACCTCGTGCGGGTTCGTCCAGGTCGACCCATCCTTCAGCGTGATCGCGGGCGTCACGACATTCCCGGCAGCGTCCTTGTACGACGCAACCACGGTCAGCTTGATGCTCGCAGGCCGCAGGCCGGCCTTGTTGCCTTGGTCATCCCACACCTTTTGCAGCGTGAGCTTCACGTAGGTGTCGCACGGATCCTGCCCCTCGCCCGGCTCGGGCGTGATGCCGCCGGCGTTGTCGGACACCGGGGTGTCCCGCATCAGCACGGCCTTGGCGGCGGATTCATAGGCCTTGAGCTCCTGCCTCTGGCTACCGTCCGCATTCTGGCGCACGGCGTCCTTGATGCCGAGCCAAGCGGTGTCCGCGTCACCGGACGCCTCGCTCGTGGGCACGGTGCCATCGTAGGTGTTGACGGAGGCCTTGCCGCTCGCGTCCACCGGCTTCAACAGGCTCACCGTGAAGGCATCCATGCCGGTGCCATCGGCGTTGCCATCGCGCTTGGCGAAGGTGGCGCTCGCCGCCCCATTCTTGCTGTTCGACGTGAATGCGTCGGCCAGGCTCTCGTTCCTGGAGCGGTAGATCTTGTACGAGTTGTAGTTGCCGTCCTTCTCGCCCACGATGTCGCTCATGGAGTTGAAGTCCCACACGCTCTTGAGCTTGGTGTTGGCGAAGGGGTCCACCAGGCCGCTCGTGCCGCGGATCACGTCGGCGAGCACCATGTGGTCGTTCGCGAGTACGCCCTCGTCGTTCAGGCCGGCGAAACCGCCCGCGTAGCCCGTGGTAAGGCCGTCAAGCCCGTCGCCGTTCTCAGCCTGGCTCGCGCCGCCGCCGAAGACGTCATAGCCCACCGCGATACCCGTGACCGAGGAGTTCTCCACACGCGTGCGGTTGCCCTTGATGAGCTGCGCGTCGATGTTGGCGCGATCGCCCTTGGTGTCCACGCCGCCTTTTTCCGTACACGGCAGCTTGATGGTGGAGTCGCCGATGGTGATGATCGCCACGTCAGTCTGCTGTTTGTTCTCGGTATCCGCGCGGGA
Source organism: Collinsella sp. AM41-2BH (assembly GCF_003468085.1). Classification (NCBI taxonomy): domain Bacteria; kingdom Bacillati; phylum Actinomycetota; class Coriobacteriia; order Coriobacteriales; family Coriobacteriaceae; genus Collinsella; species Collinsella sp. AM41-2BH. Next base: position 46,935 of record NZ_QSGH01000005.1, on the reverse strand, counting down.
CAGCGCCACGCCGACCTTCAGGCCGAAGAGGTTCACGTAGAGCGTCTCGCCCTCGGCGAGCACCTTGAGGTCGAAGACCTTGCTCACGCCGGGGAACCACTTGCCTATGTCGATGACGCCCAGGTTCTGGAGCTGGTTCGCGTAGAGTAGCTTCAGCAGCGCGTTCACGATCACCAGCAGACCGTCCACCAGCACGGAGCTAACCTGCGCATCCACCAGGTATGCGCGCTTGGTCTCGCCCACGAAGCCGCCGGCGACCTCACCGCTCGCGACCTTCTTGAGGTTGGTGACCGTGCAGTCCTTCACGCGCGCCAGGTCGGCGTAGCCCGCGAAACCGCCCGCGGCCTCGGTGCCGCGGCCGTAGTCAGCGCCCCGATGCGTCGACGTCACCGTGTAGCCGTCGGCGATGCCCGTCACGCTGGAGTTCTCGACGTGGGAGCCCCAGATGTCGAGCACGCCCGCGGTGGCGCCGAGGAGGCTGAGGTTCGACAGGACGCCGACCTTGTCCGCGTCCACCGTGCCACCCTTGCCCAGATGCCCGATGAAGCCGCCCGTGTAGTTGACGCCCTCCACGGAGGACAGGTTGGCGACGGTCGCGTTCTTCACGCTGCCGTTGATGAGCGCGCCGCCGAAGCCACCGGCCACGCCTGTGAAGCGCGTGGAATCGAGCATGCCTTGCTTGCTGGCATCGTGCGCGCGGACCTGGAAGCCGTCTGCCACGCCCGCCACGTTCGCGTGGTACACGTAGGTGCGGAAGGCGTCGAGCGCGGAGATGTTGCCAGCCTTCAGCAGCTTGAGCAGCAGGCTCGTGGACTGGTCGCCGTTGGCATCGCCGTCGCCGCCCGCCACGGAGGCCACGCTCTCGATGTCCGCCTGGCCGAAGAATCCGCCCGCGTACTGGCCGCCCTCCACGCCGCGCAGGCCGATGACCTGCAGTGTGTTGGTAACGGCGTCCGTTGCGCCCTCGTCCCGGTCCTTCGTGCCCGCGACCACGGCCTTCATCGATCCCGCGAAGCCGCCCGCCGCGCGGGCGTACTTGGTGGCGTTGCCTTCCTTATAGGAGCCGTCGACTGTGAAACCCCAGGCTGCGGCGTTCCGCTGGGCATCGGTTGCGCCGTCCCCCGCCGTCACGGCGGAGACACTCGCACCGCGCACGGTGGACAGCGTGGCTTGGAGCACCTGCGCAAGGTCGTTCGGCGTATCGATGAGCGTGTCCAAGATCTTCTGCAGCAGACCCGAGGACGTATTGGTGTTCACGTCCGCCACGCCCGCGGCCGTCATGAGGCCCGCGTAGCCGCCCACGCAGTTAGCGCCCGAGACCTTGCGCAGGTTGGTGACGTTGTCGCCCGTAGCGGTGTAGCCGCTGTGCGTGGCGCCGATGGACCAGCGGTTGGCATCCTTGTCGGCATCGGAGAACGTGGCGTCGCCCCACAGCTGCGCGCCAGAGGCGTAGCCCACGTAGCCGCCGGCAAAGCCGGTCTCGTGCTTGAAGTCGGTACCCGTGGCCTTGACGGCCATGCCCGTGCGGAAGCCCTGCACGCTGGAGCTCTTCACCACCGGAACGAGCACCTGGGCCACGTTGAGCAGCTGGCCGAGGTTGAGGTTCAGTCCGAGCACCTTCACGCCGCCCAGCTCCACGGCGCCGCCCGTCTCCATGCGGCCGGCAAAGCCGCCCGCCGCGCGCATGGCGCGCACGGTCTTGGTGTCGAAGGCCCGGCCGTTGGTGACGGTGCCACCGCGCATGAGGCCCACGTAGCCGCCGGCCACACCGCCGTGCATGGTGTTCGCCTTGTTCTCGTATGCAGCGCGCCCAGCAACCACATTAGTACCATAGACGTAATCAGCGAGGAAGGCCGCGAGCTCATCCTCGGTGGTGAACGTCTTGCCGTAGAAATCGCCGCCATAGTAGCCCTTAGAGGCAACGTGCTGAGACCAGCTATTCCACGTCTCGAGGCTGATGCCGCGCACGGGGCCCGTGACCTGCGTGTTCTCCTCGGTGGGATAGGCCACCTGCAGAGCGCCCAGGATATTGTTGGCCTTCACCAGGCCGAAGAGCAGGCTGACGCTCCCCGTCTTGGCAGTGTCGCCAGGCTCCATATAGCCCGTGAAACCGCCGGCCATCTCGGCGCCGTAGACGCTGCGGATGCGCTCGGCCATGGCGTCGCGCTGGGTGCCGGTGTAGTGGTTGCTGCCGTCCTTCTCGGACTCCCACGACGCGGCGCTCGTCCACGGCGCGTTGCTGGTGCCCCAGATGTGACCGCCAAGGTTATGCCCCACGTAGCCGCCTGCCATGCCGCGCTGCACGCTCTCGGTGCTGGCGGCCTGCGCGCGCACGGCGCCGCCGCAGGGGATGGACGTGGTCTCGGAGTTGCGAACCGTGGGCACGAAGTCCTGCACGAGCGACGCGAGGGCGCCGTTGGTGCTCACCAGGCCGTGCAGCAGCTTGGCCAGTGCGGACTCGTTGTCCTTACCGGTGTTCAGCTCGCCCAGCACGCGCGCCACGTCGCCCGGCTCGATCTGCCCGGCATAGCCGCCCGCCGAAATCTGGCCGATCACGTAGGAGAAGTTGTAGGAGTTTGAATCCTGGATGTGCCCGCCGGAGACAAGGCCCGCGAAACCGCCCGCGTCGCCGATCTCGGAGCCCGTGGCACCGGAGCTCGCGCGCACGGCGAAACCGCCCGTGCCGCCCGTCACGTCGGAGTGCTCGATGGTGGAGACCACGGCACGCACCACGCCGAGCACGTCGGTGAGCCGCAGGCTCGTTCCCAGCAGCGACAGGCCGTCGCCCACGGAGGCCGCGGAGCCCACGTCCATGTGGCCGATGTATCCGCCGGCGTAGCGCGGGGCGGTGACGGCGTAGGAGCTCTTATTACCGAAGTAGCTGCTGCCGTCCGTGCCCTCGAGATCCTTCGGCTCGGTCACCGCGGTATGGCGCAGTTGCGTCACGTTGGAGTGGCTCACCTGCACGCCGGAGCCATAGCCGATATAGCCGCCGGCCGTGCCGGACTGGGAGGCCGTGTCATCGAGGCGCGAGGCAGAGACGACGAGGCCAGGGTTGGCGGCATCGCTCGGCCTGGCGCCCGAGGCATCCGCGGCCACCGTGTCCGCGTTCGACAGCACGCCGGAGCGGTTGATGAGGGGCACGTACCCCTCGACCACGTCGAGCAGCTGGGCGATATCCACTGTGCCGAGTTTGCCGAGCAGGCTGATTCCGCCCTTGCCCGCGCTCGCGAGCGCACCCGAGGTCACGCGACCACCCCAGCCGCCAGCGTACGCGCCGCCTGTCACGTGGTCGATGTTGATGACGCCCCAGGGGGACTGCTCGGCCGCGGTCTTCGCACGGGCGTACGCACCCGTTGCGTCCTTGAGGTCATCGTCGGTGTAGATATTGACCTTACCGCCCTGGAAGTCTCCCGCGAAACCTCCGGCGATATCTGCTTCAACGCTACCGCCGTTCACGAACGTCACCGTGGCGTTCTGGTAGTTAGGCAGCAAGTAGGGAACGGCGCCCACGAGACCGTCGACGGAGATGAGACCACTCTCGAGAAGGTTCTTGAGGACTCCCGAGTCCTCGCCCTCACCGTTCACCGCATCCGCAAGGCCACCCGTAGCCGAGACGCCTACGAATCCGCCCGCCGCACCGTCCGAAGTTGAGGCGTCAGCAGTGACCGCCTTTACGGCCGTGGCGTGAACGTTCGCCGACTTGGTGCTGTTCGCGCGTCCGAAGAAGCCGCCCGCCGCGTAGACGTTCGTCTCACCCGCGGCGTTCACGCCGGTCGCTGCCACCGTCATGCCGGCTGTGACGCCCGCAACGGAACTGTCGGTCACCTCGACCGCCGAATACTTGGCCACCGAGAGCAGGCCCGAGACCTTGATGAGGCCGAGGACGTCGAGGCCGCCCACGTCGGCCGCGTCGCTCGGGCCGGAAAAGCCGATGAAGCCGCCGGCCTCGCCCTTGGCCTCGACCCGCTTCACGCCGGTGAGGGTCGTGGCGTCCACGTCGCCGCCAGTCGCGCAGCCGATGGCGCCGCCAGCGTAGCACCCGTCCACGGAGACGGTCGCACCGTCCGTGGCGCCCGCAACCGTCACGTTCGAGACCTCGAACATCTTGAACTGGCCGTCGCCGAGCTTCTGGCCAATCGCACCCAAGCCGAGGGTGTCGTTCAGCAGCGCCGCCACGGCACCGGGGACAAGCATGCCCGCGATGCCGCCGGCGTAGCTGCCCTTGGCCGTGACGGAGTCAAGACCGGTGAGCGAGGTGGTACGGCTGGCGACCGCGGTGGCGTCGAGCTTGCCCTGCTTGTAGAACGCGAGGCCGCCCACGTGCGCCGTATCGGAGCTCGCGATGACCGGGCCTGTGCCGCGCCCCACCATGCCGCCGGCGTAATCGTTGGCCGAGGACACCGTGAGGGAGCCAGACACCTGCGCACCCAGGATCTCGGACTCGCTCAAGCCCGCGAGGGAAAGGAGGGTGTTCGCCTCGCTCTGATTGTTCGAGCCGAGCAGGCCCTTCAGCAGGCCGCCCACACCATTCAGCAGATTCGTGTTCTTGTAGTCGCCCGCGCCGAGGTCCATCGCCCAGCCGAGCGTCGCCGCACCGGTGAAGCCGCCCGCGTAGGCGAGCATGTCGGCCGTGCCGTCCTGAATGCCCGAGGCCGTGACGTTGACCGCACCCGTAAGGCTATCGTTCACCGCGTGGCTGCCAGCCATGGCGCCCGCAAAGCCGCCGGCATACGAGCCACCCTCGACCGTGACGTCCGCAGTGAGCGAGGAGGTCGCGACGATGCTCTGCGGGATGGCAAGCCTCGCGAGGCTTGGCAGGTCTACGCCCAAATCGGAGAGCGCGCCCTCCATCACGTCGTCGCGGATGACGCCCGCAAAGCCGCCGGCGTATGCCTTGGCGCGCACGGTGTAGGCGACGTCACTCTGTATATAGGCGTCGGTGACGATGGTACCGGCCTGCACGCCCGCGAAGCCGCCAGCGTAGTTCTTGCCAGCGGAGCCCAGGACGGTGCCGCTGGCGAAGTTTACGACGCCCGATTTCGAGATCGTGGGGTTGTAGTAGGCCACGGGGAGCAGCTGGCTCGCCTTGATGATGTTGTTGTTGAGCAGCAGGGTGATGAGGTCGCCCAGGCCTAGGCCAGGGATGAGGTTCAGGATGTTTGTCAGGAGCTTGACGATGTCGCCCAGCGCATCGGAGAGGATATCGTACTTGACCTCTCCCTTAACGTAGCCTGCGAAGCCGCCCGTCATGTCCGCCGCACTCGACACGCTCGCGCCCTCGACCTCGCATTTGTCGACCGTGACCTCACCCACGATGCGCCCGGCGAAGGCACCCGTGGCGAGCGAAGAGGGATCGGCGGCGCGAACGTTCAACAGGGACTCGATAAGGCCACTGAGGTCAACCTTGCCGAGTGTAAGAATCTTCAACAGGGTGCTGACGAGGCCGCCCACCACGGTGCCGAGTACGCCGAGGAGTGAGCTGATGAGCGTCTGATCGACCTTGACCTTGGTGGATTCGTTAGTAACAGAGACGTCCCGAAGCTTGATGTTGTTCACGTATGCGGGTGTAGCGGACCCGGTAAACGGATTGGTTTCGCTGAGCTTGTGCGAAACGGTGCCGAAGAATCCGATGCCCGTGTGGCTGGAGACATCGAGCTTGCCAGTCTGAGTGACGTTTACATTGGAGATGACGGGACGCTGGGCAGTGTCGTTGGTGGAGATGCCGTCGGCGTTAATGGTGGACCAGAGCGCGCCGGCGGTCTTAGCGGCGTCGGTGGTGGTCGCCGCGCCGAGCATGGTGCCACTGAACATGAGCGGGGTCCAGGTCGCGTTGGATGAGGTGCCGCTGGCCGCGTCGGAGCCCACGTCGATGTTTCGGAAGATTATGTAGTTGGCGTCGGCGGCGTAGGTCAGCGTCGAGCTTGTCGCGTTGCCGTCGGCCTTGACCTCGTTGCCATAGTCGTCAAGGGTCACGTAGCGTTTGCGAGTGTGACCCGCAAGGCTGACACCCAGCTCATCCGATTTCTCGCTCGAGCCCTCGTCCAATTTGGAGGTCGCGGAAAGGTCCGCGTCACCCGCGTAAATCTCGGTTTTGGAGCCCTCGACATCGACCCAGCCGCCTTTAATCAAGCCCGTCTTCCGGTACTCCTGCGTGATCTCCCAGACCGGACGTGTGACCTTCTTGCCCGAGCCTATCGCGCGCAGCTGCTGCTCGTTGCCAATCAGGATATAGGTCTTGCCGTTGATGGTTTTGGTGACCTGGCCTTGGAAGTCGCGGCCGGCGAGCTGCGCCAGGTCCTGGGCGGCGTCTTCGACGGCGGCGTCCGTGGCGGTTTGGGCGGCGGGCTGAGCGGTGGGCTGGTTGGTTGCCGTGATGGCGTCCGCGGGAGCGGGGGCATCGGCGGTCGCGGCGTCGCTCGTGGTTGCGGGGGCGTCGGCATCCGCGGTGACATCGGCGTTGGAGACGCTATCCGCTGAGGCACCGGAGCCGGTCGCGGCGGACGAATCCGCGGCATCGGCTCCGCTGGCCTCGGTGCTTGCAGCGGTGTCTACCTGGAGCGTCCCCCCCCCCCGCGTTTTCGGAGGTATCGGCATACGCGGTCGAAGCGGTGAGGGTGCTCATCAGCTGGCGGACTGCGGCGGCGTTCTGGATGGTCAGCGCCTGGGAGATCTGGGGCACCGGGGATGCTTCAAACAGCATGAGTCCGGTCAGCGCTATCGCGATAGCTCGTTTCGCCCGCATGCTCTCCCCCAACTGCAAAACGGTTGTTAATAAAAAAAGTAGGTGAAATTCTAACATTACTCGAGCGTAGGGCAACACAAATAACGATATTGTGGACGTCTTTCTTTAGCCTACCGAAGCGTTTCCTGGAGTCATCGAATAATCGATCTCTCGTCGATTACAATTTATCGATCCGCAAGCCAGTTCCAACGCACAACAAAAGCCCGCCGGCAGTTCATCACAAGCTGCTGGCGGGCTTTTGTTGTGGATGGGACGGGGCGAGGCGGCACCCAGGGCCTTACGCTTCGCGCTCGACCTCGCTCACGCACTCGTTTTTGATGGTGCCGACGAGCGCCTGCAGTGCATCGACCACGTGCGGGCGAATGTCTCCGCCAATGAGCACGAGCATGATGTCGTCGCCCACCGCGAGCTCCCCCCTCGCCAGCCACACGCGAACGTAGCCGATGCCCGGCATCGCGCGCGTCTGCTCGATAGCGGCCTGGACCTTGTCGGTATCGTAATCAAACACCATACCGCCCACCTTGTGCCCGGGCGCCACGCCGTCGGTTTCGATTCCACGCGCCTCGGACTTGGGTGTCGCGCGCACCACGCCGTTATGCGTCAGGTACATACCGCACCCCGCAGCCGACGGGTCAGACTTAGCCTCGCGCAGCCACGCATCGACCGAAGGCATTACCTTGCCACTCTCAAGCATCATGTTCTCCCCTTGATCATCCCGGGTAGCTAAAAAAGCCCCGTCCCAAAAAGACTGCTCTCGAACAACTTATTCCTCGACCGGCGTGAGCACCATGACGGCGCGTGTGTTGCTCAGCGACAGCGAACGACAGGTCACAAGCGTTACAACCTTAGTTGCCGAAGCGGCACGATCGGTGGCATCACTCGCCACGGCAGAAGCGCCGTCGAGCATCTCGGACAGGTAGTTCTTGAGTCCGTCGTCGCCCTCAAAATTGGTCGTGCGCGCCTTGGCATACGTGTCCTCGACCACCTTGGTCGCCAGCGGACGCAGCTTATACGTCGCATCGCGCGTGATGTAGTACACATATTCAATGCTATCGAACGTTGCCTGGTCAGTCGTATCCGAAATCACGTTGAACATCGACCCATCGTTCATATGGTGGCCGTAGATCGTGGTCTGCTGGTCGACCATTCCCGGCGCGGTGTCATCGCTATCCAAGAAGATGGCACCCGAGGCGTTAGACGTGCCATCGAACAGCGTGTTGAGGTATTTGGAGTTGTTGTTGGTCTGCACCACGGGATAGTTGATGTTGGTTCCCGGCACGTAAATCCAACCCACAATCTCGGGGTTCGTCTGAGCAAGCGCATCAAAGTCGATAATCGGCACGCCGCTGGCGTCCTTATCGCTTACATATTGCTTCTCGATTTTCTGATACGAATCGCTCGCCTGCTTATAGCCAATCTGGGCATTAATAAAAATAGCGGCGGCGGCGACAATCAGACCGATACCGATGATGATGAGCAGAATGGGAATAATGGAGTGGCGCTTTTTGCGCGGCGGCTCGGTGCGATCCGACGGCGCGGCATGCGATGAAGACCGGGGCGGCTTCTTAGCGGAGCTATAAGACGAAGGACGATATGCGGCCGGCGCGTCCTGTCGACGATGCGTCGCCGGTGTCACGGGGCGCGGCGCGCGCGGCTGCTGAGGAGAGGATGTCCGACCCTGCTGTGCCGCACGGGCAGCACCCGGCTTCGACGGATCGGGAATCTGAGAAGCCTTGAATCGTTTTCCCTGATAATCGGACATGGCTCTCCTTATACTGCGGTGAAACGGCGGAACGCTTAGGCGTCAGCCATCTCCTGCTTCATCTTCTCGATAACCTTGCGGTACTCGGGGTCGCAAGCACCCAGAATCTGTGTGGCATAGATGGCGGCGTTCTTGGCACCGTTGATGGCAACGCAGGCCACGGGCACGCCCGAAGGCATCTGCACCATCGACAGCAGCGAATCCATACCGCCCAGGTCACTCGTCTTCATAGGCACGCCGATAACCGGCAGCGGCGTAAAGGCAGCCACGACACCACCCAAGTGAGCGGCCTTGCCGGCGGCGGCGATAATCACTTTGATACCGCGATCGGCGGCAGTCGAAGCCCAGTCGTGGACCTTCGCCGGCGTGCGGTGCGCGCTCGCAATGACGAGCTCATAGGGCACACCCAGTGCCTCGAGCTCGGCGGTGCAGCCTTCCATAACGCCCAGATCGGACTTGGAACCCATGATGATCCCGACAACCGGCTTCTGATCTGCCATAAACATAGACCTCCTGTTGAGAGCGGTGACGCAGCGAATCCGCGACCCTTAACTGCAAATAATTCAAGTATAGCCACCGATGCCGATGTGTTCGGTGAGAGACGGAATGCTTTGCGAGATTAAGGCCGAAGGGTCGGAGCTTTCCGCCTACATTCAAAAAGCATGCCCACCGTCCTTGGGTGGGACGGCGGGCACGCTTGCTTAGCTGTTGCTGGGGCTACTTGGCCTTGCTGCGACGATGGAAGAAAGCGCCGATCGCGGCGATGATGGCGCCGAGACCACCGACGGTCACGACGGTCGCCGCCGTCTGGTCGCCGGTATTGGGGATCGCCGAACCGTTCTTCTTGCTGCCCTGGGCCTTGTCGCCTGCGGGCTTGCCCGCCTGGTTGCCGCCGTTCGAGCCATTGCCGGAACCCTGGTTGCCCGAGCCGCCCTGGTTGCCGGAGTCGGCATCCCTGAGGCTCTCAATGGCCAGCTTGAGCTGGTCATAGGCCGCCTGGAGCTGGGTGTCGGAAGCATTCTCATCACCCAAGATGTCCTCGGCGTAGGTAATGGCATCCGTCAGGGCCTTGACAGACTCGTCCGTCTTGTCCCTGGTGTCAGTCTCCTTCGCCTGCTTGACCAGGGCCTTGAGCTGCTTCTTAGTCGGATTCTCGACCGGGACCACCGGGGTCTTCTCGAGCGCGCCGCGGGCGCTCTCGAGCGCCCTGAGCGCCTGGTCGACCTCGTCCTGCGTGGCGTCCTCATCGCTCAAGATGGCGCGGGCGCTCGCCAGGGCGTTCTCGAGCGCCGTCCAGGAGGCCTCGGTGTAGTCACCGGCCTTGAGGTCGCCGGCAGCAACCTCGGCATCAACCTTTTCGATCGCGGTAGCGAGATCATCCTTCGCCACCGGATCGGGGACGGCCGTACCGTAGAACTTGAGCTCCGCCATGCTGCAGTAGGCATCAACGTCGCCACCGCCGGCGTGAATCACCTTGACGGTCACGTAGCGACCGCGCGCGGCGCCAAAGCTCATCTGCTTCCAGTCGCCACGGTCGGTGAGCACGCGGCCGTCGTTGTCGAAGGCGAACGTACCCATCGACGCGGCGGTGCCCATCTCATAACCGTCGGCAGTGTCGGAGACCAGTATCTCGGCCTCGAAGATATCGCCGTTAGTGCCGCCGTCCTGGCGCGGCAGGAATGTAACGTCGGTGAGATCGTAGTCGCGGCCCAGGTCGACACTCAGATACTGGGGCATACCGGTCCCATGGGCCCAGTCGCTGTGCCAAAGCGTCCGCTCGTCGCCGTCGAGAGCGTTGACGGCGTTGCTGCCCTCGTAGTCGGCCTCACTCGAGAAGTCGGCCACCTTGACGTTCTTGCGGTTCTCGGGCGTGTTGATGAGGATCTTCTCATCGACAGGGCGCATCTTGAGGCCGTCGATTGCCTTCTCGATCTTGGCAGTGGCGTCTGCGACATCCTTCTTGCTATAGCTGCCCTGGCCGCTGTCGAGGAGCTTCCGAGCCGCCTCGACCGCAGTGGTGAGAGCTGCATAGGAATCCTTGGTGTAGACGGACTCGCTGTAGCCCGCGGCCTTGGAAAGCGCTGCCACGAGCGCAGAGGTATCGACACCAGCCTTGACCTCGACCTCATAGGATGCGGTCTTGGAGGGGTCGAGTACCGACGCCACCGTGATCTTTGCCTTGCCGGCCTTGTTGGCACGCAGGTAGTAGCTCACGCTATCGCCAGCCTGAACAGCGGAGACGCTTACCACAGAGGGGTCGGAGCTCTCGACCGTCACATAGGGGTAGCCAGCGCTCTCAGGCGTAGCCTTGGCGTCGACGGGCGTAATGTCGCCTTCAAAGAACTCGGTCTGGTTCTTGCCTAGCTCGACACCCTCGATGGCCTCGACACCCTGCGTGTAGTTGAAGTTGACCTCACGCAGTGTGAGCATCTGGTCACCCGATGCCTCAAGCGGCGTGACCTCGACCTTGGTCGCCTTCTTGCCCTTGTTCTCGGCAGAGAGGTCAAAGGCGTAGCGAGCCAGGAAGGAATCGTACTCCCCGCCCGCGAACTCTTGGATCGAGCCATCCTCGAACGTCACGACGGCCTTGATCTTCTGTACGGTTCCGTTGCCGCCGTTGCGGTTAACGGCCTCGACGCTATCGAGTTTCGACGGCGTCTTAAATGCGAATGTCATCGTGGTGGGAAGCTTCACGTAACTCGGTAGCTTACCCTCGCTGTCCCAGTTGCCACTCCAGTTCCACAGGAACTCAAAGCCGTTGTCGCCCTCGTTATTATCGAACAGCGCGTTATAGCTCTTCTGCTGGATAAGTTTCTCGACGTTGGTCCCGTCGTCGGTCGTGAGCTCATCGTTGGTCATCGTGATGTTGAAGGCATCCTGGGCGTACTCGGCGACCGTTGGCTGAGGAACGTCCGGCATCGTCACCGTGCCGTCGCTCGCAAACTCAAGTGCGTCGCATGCCGGGCCGATAAGCCAAGATGTCGAGGGCAGTTCGACCTTTCCGGCGGTCTTGGCCTTGAGCTTGAAACTCGCCACCGCGCCAGTACCGTTGTAGAGCTTGCCATCGCCGCGGTTGGCAAAGGCGAGATTGATAGTCTGCGTTCCGTCCACGAACTGGACCTTCTCGCGAGACAGGTTCTCCATGCCGGCAGTCGAGCCGTCCTGCGCGATGCTCTCGGACACAAACTCGAACTGGTCGCTCTTGAAGTTGACGAGGGCGCCCAGGGCGTTGACGTTCTTGGCGTCGGCCGCATAGACATCAACGGTGATCTCATCACCGGCCTCGACCTCGGTCTTGCTCGGAATCACCGCGAGCGAACCTGCGACCTTGCCCTTTTGTTTAGTGCCGCCGTCAAGACCCGCCATGGTGAACGAGTAATCGTAGACGTCGTAAACGCCGTTATCGTTGAGGTCGGCGAAGTGGTCGCGGATCTGCGAACCGAACGTCGGGGTATCGGGCTCGCGATTCTCGAGGCCCAGATAGTTCTTCATGTTGGAGTAGTCTCCGTCGGAGATCGTGGCCTTGTTGAGGTTGGAGCCCACGGCGAAGCCATCCGTGCCGTCGGTCTTGTAGATGGCAATCTCGGACGCGGAGAAGAAATTGCCGACCGAGGCGAGCGGTGTCATGCGCACGTAACGGGCGGCCACGGTGCCGTCAAACGCTACCGTCTTACAATCAGCGGAACGTGCCCAATCGACCTCCTGGCTCGTCCAGTGGACGCCATCGAGACTCGTCTCAACACGCATCTTGGTCACGGTGCCGTTGCCGGCGTCATCGCGCGGATAGTACTCGAGCTTATCGAGCTTGTAAGCGCGTCCATAGTCAACGGTAAGCGCCTTGCCCAGATCGTTGCCACCGGAGTGGAAACCGCCGTCGCCCGACTGGAACTCATGGTCGAAGGCGAGCTCGGCCTTATGGCTGCCGTAAAGTGAGCCCTCCCAGGTGATTTCCTCGGCGTCGGGGACGTTCCGCCACGGATCGAGTGCGGAGTTCGCCTCGAGCACATCGCTCCAGGCGGAGTAACCTTCGGCGTTGCGCGAACGAATCTGGTAGGTGTGCTTGCTATTGTAGGCGAGGTCGGTGTGCGTGAACTCGGCCGCATCACCCACGGCAAACACAGTGCCGTCGACCTTAAGGTCGTAGGAGGTAGCACCATCGACCTTTCCCCAGGTGAGCTTGATGCTCGTTGGGGTCGTGGCGTCCTCGGGGGCAGCAAGGTTCGTGGGTGCGGAGAGGTTCTCGTTGAGGCGATCGGCTGTGAGCGTGGCGTCGGCGTTCACGAAACCGCCCAGCTCAAGCGTCTGCGCCGCTGCAGCAACATCGGTCTTCGCGAACTTGACGTAGACCTTGGGGTTCGTGGTGATCTTGGTGTTGTTGAAGCTCTCGCCCTGCTCGGCCTCGGTGCCGTCCGCATCGCTGCCGTAGTGGTTGAGGTTGGGGGTCTCGCTGTAGAAGTAGACCGCCTGGCCGGCCTCGGGGGTCGCGGCGTCAAAGGTCTCCTGCGAGTCGACCTCAACCACGTTGAGTGCGGATCCGCCGTTCTTGGCGACAACGCTCGTGGGCTTGGCGGACACATTGGCCACGAAGGTCGTGGTGCGGTTGGAGTCGTAGCCGTTGTAGCCGCCCTGCGAGGCCTCGGCGGTAAAGGTCGCGGTGCCGCCTGCGGCCTTGGAGCTGTAGACGGTGCTCACATGCTCACCGTAGGAGATATTGTCGATCGTGCCGTAGGAATCGTCCTCAGTCGTGTTGTTCTCGATGGAGGAGCCGTCGTCCTCGTACTGCGTAAAGGTGCCGTCGCCCTCGGTGGCGAAGAACTCGACGATACGCTGGCTGCGGTCGGTACCCTTGGTGTTGGTGTCGCTCACGGCCTCGGGGTTGTTGTTCTCGGCGTACATCGGCACGATAGCGTTGGCCTTCACAAACAGCGGCAGCTTCCAAAGCGGAGCCTCGTAGTTGTTGAGAACCTGGCCGCCGCGATACTGCTTACCCGAGAAGTAATCGATCCAGATGGTGGGATTCTCGTCGGTGCCGTAGTTGGGGAGGTAAATCCCATTGCGAATGTCGTTGCCGTTCTCGTCTGCCTGGGTATCCTGATACACCGGTGCCACTAGGAAGTTCTCACCGAACATATACTGGTACTGCGTCGAAGTGCTTGCGGCGTACTCGGAGTTGTCGGAAAGCAGCATGGCGCGGATCATGGGCAGGCCGGCATCGCCGTTACCCGTGTCGATGTTGGCCGCCGAGGCCGCGCTCGTGTAGATATAGGGCATGAGCTGCGCCTTGAGCTTGAGGTAGAAGCGCGAGATGCCTGTGTAGGGATCGCCGTGCGTCATGGGCGATTTACGGTAGGTGCCCCAACCGTCCATGTCAAGCATAGAGGGCGTGAACGTCTTCCACTGGTAGTCACGCGCAGAGATGATGGGGTCGCCGCCAAAGATGCCATCCATGTCGGAGCCGATGTTGGGGTTGCCCGAAAGACTCTGACCGATATACGTGGGGATATGGAAGCGAATGTACTCCCAGTTACCGCCATACTGGTCGCCGGTCCAAATGCCACCAAAGCGCTGCGTGCCGGCCCAACCATCGAGCGTGATGATGTTGGGGCGCTTGTTAGCGCCGGTCGTCACCGTGTCATAAGCTGTCTTGATGCCATTAAGACCAAAGGAGTAGCCAGATCCAACCCAGGCAACGTCGGTCTTAAGGGTAGTGATGCCTCCCGTCTTGACCTCGGCGTCGAAGTCGCGAAGCAGATGCCACGGGGTCTCAGGGTTGCTGTCGGGCTCAAGGTTGGACTGGGTCCACAAGCCCGTGCTCACACCCTTGGAGTTGGCATACTCGGTGAACTTCTTAAGGTTGTCGACATTGGCACGCACAGTGTTAAGACGGTCGGCCGAGCTCGCTCCGTCGGAGTTGACGCCGCCGGTCTTGTAGTAACCGTTCTGGCCATAGCCGGCGCCGTAACCGTCGTTCGGCAGGAACCAGCCGAGCGGCATGTCGTTGTCCTCGTAGTCATCGATAACCTGACGAGCAGAGAACTGGCGGTCGAAATCGGTCGCTTTCATGTTCTCGGTATCAACCGTAGGGCCCTCACCGTTGAGCGTCTCGGCCGCAAGTGTGCCGTCGAGCTTGTAGCCCGTCGACATGCCAGACTCGTACTTAACGTCGCCCTTCTCGCTCGAGGACTTGCTGCCCTTGGTCTCCCACTTCTTTTGACCCGAGGTCGTTGACCAGCCATCACGGTTATAGGCATTAAGATGACCAAGGTAGAACCCGTACTCGGGCAGCAGTACCGGGTTACCGGTCACCTTGTAGTAGTCCTGCAGCATCTCGGTTGCCACGTTCGAAGCGCCCTCGTTGGTCGCCACGAAGTAGTAGGCATCAAACTCATTCTCGCTGTGCAAAGTCGTGACCGTCGATGAGTCCGTGGAACCGAAGTCGTAGGAACCCTCTGCAAACGTGTTTCGGAGTACGCCGTAGCCGTCACTCGTCCAATAAAACGGGTTGGGCGAGGCAACGCCGCCATCGGTCCAGTTGTTCGTGTTGGAGATGGCGATGGTCTGGTTGGTGTGCAGGAAGCGTCCGTTCTGGGTGCCGCCGCCAAAGAAGTTCTCGGACTTCTCCTTGGCGAGCGTCTGGACGGTACCCTTCTTATCAAGGTCGAGGGACGCGGACTCGGAAACCACGACACGGTCGCCTGACTTGATACTCATCTTGCCAGTCGCCTTGTCCAGGATCACGGTCGCCTTTCCGCCGGTGATCTCGATAGTGTCGCCCTTGTCGGCAACCGTCGCACTCGGCTTGCTGTAGGTGTCCGAGGTATCGGGCTGAGCCTGGATCTTAGCCGTGTGGGACTTACTACGCGGCGTGGCGTACTCGGAAAACTCACCCTTGGGGTCGACGTTATAACGGAAAATACCGTCCTCGAGGAACGTAATACGGCCCTTGATGCCGTCAGCGAAATCGATGTCGACGACATTCGAGGCAGACTGGGACACGGTCGCCGAGTCGACGCCCTTGAGTGGCGTGGCAATCGCCTGCTGGGGATTGGCAAACACGAGCGTCGCTGCAGTGGCAACGAGGACCGCGCTTCCCTTCACCCACCGTTTCGTAAAAATGGAATTCCTGCGCATCTGGTCTCCTTTCTTCCGACATGCTGAGGTGCCGAGGACGCCCCCCCCCGGCAGCATGGGAAAACGTATCAAACGGAGATGTTCGGTACATTCCGCACAATGGGGGCCACCCGTTACCAAGGGGCCAACTGGTAGTAACCAGATAGCCACCTACTAGGTCATATCAACATATGGGAGCACTTGCGCACCCAAGTTCGGAATTCTCCCAGCGGCAGCAAAATAAGCGTCAACGGCAAGGTGGGCTTAATAAGCCATACCAATTGGTTCTTCAGTCAAATACCAATCTAGCAAAAATGTACTGTTTGTCTGGTATTACACAGACCATACCTTTCCCTCGGGAACTGGGCTTCGCGAAGTTTCCCGAGGGAAAGGCTCAGCCGCCATCCTGCAACCTACCGGGGATTGCCATGACGTACGTTGGCTGATTTGGTTTGGAATGAGATGTTGACGGTGGCTGATGGGCACAACTGTCCCGGGTGCATTTCAAGATGCACCTAAATGTCTGTCTTTATCCTTATAGATTGTCCAGGTAGTCGTCGGCATCATAGGTAAGGCTGTAAGCTTTATTCAGGATGCGCACGAGCTCCTGGGCATCGTGCTCGCCGAGCGCCGAGAGTTGTTTCGAGAGCGATGCCACACTCTCGGCATTTTTTTTCGCCGCGAAATCACGGCCTTCCTCGGTAATGCTCACCAGCACACGCCGACGATCGTTTGGATCAGTCCTGCGCTGAACGTAACCCTTACTCTCGAGTGAATCCAAGATATGCGACATGCGCGCACGGGAGAATTTCAGCTTCTTGGCAATCTCGGAGGGAATGACATCACCGTCAATACCCGATAGATACTGTAAAACCGGTGCCTCGCCCACACTGGCGCCGCCGGCAGCACTCAAGGATCCCTTGGCAAGGGAACGTGAGTACACAATCAGTTTTCGAGCGACGTCATCGTAATCCACTGGGGATATTGTCCTTTGCAACTCTAGAAGGGCCATAAAACCGTCATTTGCCGTACATTAGTTAACATTCGCAACAATTATTTATGATACCCCAACGCGGAAGTCTATTGCTCGTCCTTCTTGCGTCGCATAAGCTCCTCAACGTCGACACCAGCGGCCTCGAGCATGCGCTCGACATTCTTTTTGGCGTTGGTCGTGCCGACCTTAAGCACGATCGAAAGCGGAGTGCCCACCACCAGGCACACGATGCCCACGGGGACACCCCAGCCGGGGCCGCCCTGCATACCCCACATCCCCATCAAAAAGCCAATCGCCACGAGCGAATAGCCCAGGCGCAGCCAAACATTGAGCCGCTGAATAGCATCGGTCTGCATCTTTGCCTCGCGAATCAAGTCGTCGCGCGAAAGGTCGTGTCCATGTTTCTCGTGCATATGGTCCTCCTCGTGCAAAGTGTGCATCATGCGCAAGTGCATCGTTTGTCGAATACGTCATCTTTCAAGAGCAATATAGCGGGTGTCGTGTAGGCGATGGAGGTCGCTGGCCATATTGCCCTTGAAGGGCGGCGCAAAATCAGAAGGCCGTGCGGTTGAGGCCGCACGGCCTTACAGGGGGCCAGGGGATGATGACTAGTAGCTCAGTGCCGGGTCGAAGAAGCCAATGAGAACGCCCACAAATGCGATCACAACGAGGATCAGCATCATAACGATGGGGTTGACCTTCTTCTTGGTCATCATGTACCAGCAGAAGATGATGAAGATCATCGGCAGCAGGTGCGGATAGATGCCATCGAGCGTGTCCTGGAACTTACCGCCACCGGGCAGCACCAGGTTGGGGCTGCAGGTGATGGAGACCCAGGTAGCACCGACTGCACCGATGACCATGGTACCGACCATCACGATGGAATCACGCAGAGCCTTGGCCTTGGGGCCGACGAGGGCCTCGACCGCCTTGCCGCCGAGCTCATAGCCCTGGTTGTAGGCAAAGCGCATGCCAAGGAACATGAGCAGGTTCCACACGACAATATAGAAGATGGCGCCGAGCGGGGAGCCGCCGGTCGAGAGACCGAGGGCAATACCGAGCAGGATCGGGATCAGGGTACCGACGATCAGCGAGTCGCCAAGGCCGGCGAGCGGGCCCATGAGGCCGGCGCGGATGCCGTTGATGGCGTCGTCGTCGATGGCCTCGCCGTTTGCGCGAGCCTCCTCGAGGCCGGCGGTGACGCCGACAATCATGGTGCCGATCTGCGGCTCGGTGTTGAAGAACGCGGAGTAGGTCTGGAGGGCCTGCTTCTGCTCCTCGGGCGTGTCGTAGAGCTCCTCGACAATCGGAAGCATGGCGCACAGGTAACCGAAGGTCTGCATGTGCTCCTGCGAGAAGCAGGTCAGGTTGCCATAGGACCAGTTACGGAACGACTTGGCAAGCGTTTTCTTAGAGAGCTTTTTCTTCTCTGCCATTAGATGTCCTCCTCTTCCTCATCATCTGAGCCCGAGGCGATAGCTGCCTTGGGAGCGTTTGCGAGGTCGATCTTGAGCGAAGCGATCTCATAGTTGATCAGGGCGAAGAAGCAGCCGATGCCGGCAGCGGCGATCAGGTTGCAGCCCATAACAGCGGACAGGGTGAAGCCGAAGAAGAACGTCAGGAAGTCCGTGGGCTTAGAGATGACCTGCTTGAGCAGGATGGCGATACCGACGGTAGGCAGCAGCGAGCCGACGGTAAACAGCGTCTTCATCGCGATGCCGTCCATGGGCATGTAGGTCTTCATGAGGTCGACCATGGCGGTGCCGCCCATGGTGATGATGAACGTCGGGAGGAACGAGCAGACGATGTGACCGATCCAAGGCAGAACGTTGTTGACCAGGTAGAGCTTGTGGAGATCGCCCTTCTCGAGCCACTTCCAGCCCATGCCCTGCCACACCAGGTTGATGGTGGCGGTGCCATAGAAGAGCACAGTGCCGAGCGTGCCGACGGCGGCACCGAGGGATGCGGCCATGCCGGCAGCCTCAGCGGAGGCGGGATCGATGCCCGAGTTCTTGATGGCGAGGATCGCCAGCGGGATGCCGATATAGGACACGGCGCGGACGTCGGCGGAGACGGTTCCGCCGGGGGTCACGAGAGCGATGTAGACAACCTGGATGGCAGCGCCGACGAGGATACCCGTCTGCATATCGCCCATGATGATGCCGACGATGAGGCCGGCGACCAGAGGACGACCCAGAGTGTAGTTGCCGATCGTCGTGCCGCCCATGCCAGGCAGTGATGCCAGGCAGGCGAACAGGCCGAACAGCGCGGCTTGGAATGCATTGATTGCCATGCTTTCCCCTTTCTTTATTCCTCAGCCCCTTTCACCAAGGGCTGTAGATACCAAAATGCGGCTGGCACCTAACTAGAAGCCAAACTGACCGCGGAACTTGGGCCACTCACCGATGGACTTCTCCTTGATAAGGGCGAACTCGACCGTGTAACCGGCGTTGGTGAGATCCTCGAGCGCCTGGGCCTCTTCCTGCGTGATCGACTGGTTGTTGCCAAGCTTGGTGGTGCCGGGACGATCGTTGCAGGGACCGACGATGATGCGGTCCATGCCGGGCTTAAAGCCAAAATCGACGAGAAGTTCCTTCATGTCGAGCGGGTTCTTGGTGATCAGGAAGTACTTGGTGTCGGACTTGAGAACCTTCTCGGAGACCTCCTTGAAGTGCTCCTTGGTCCACACGAACGTCTTCTTGCCCGAGGCACTCTTGTAGGCCTCCTTGAGCACGGGGTTGGACGCTGCAGCGTCGTTGACGGCGATAAGACCGTCGCAGGGATACTCGAGGGCCCAACGGGTAACGGTCTGTCCATGGATCATACGGTCATCAATACGGATGAACGAAATCATGCGTTCTCCCTTTCTTTATCACCGGGGGTCTTTCCTCTTAACCCCCGCTCCATCACGAAAATTTGGGCGGATGCGCTGCCTAGATGTCGTCGTCCTCGTCGTCGGCGTCATCGGTCGGGACAACGAGCTCGGACATACCGTTCTTGCCCTCCTGCAGCATCATCTGCTTGAGGGAATCCAGGTCCATGGTGGCAAGCCCCATCATGGCGGTCATAGCCATGGGCAGATTCATACCGCCGAAGGCAATGGTGTGGGCGAGCAAACCCTTCTCGGCCAGCGTGTTCATGGCATTGGTGAGCGGCGATCCGCCCAGGATGTCACCAAGCAGGACAACCTCGTCATCGGCGGTAACGGGAGCGAGCATCGCCTTGACGTTCTCGACATACTCGTCAGCGCCCATGCCGTCCACGAGACTCGTCGACAAGATGTTCGGGGCGTCATTGCCGAGCATCTTGAGGACACTGTGCAGTCCGGGAGCGAGCGTTCCGTGACTGACCATTACCAGATACCGCATGCGGTCTCCTCTCGACCTGCCGTGTGTCGCACGGCTTTGCTTTTTGCTGAGATTATTGTTGCGCCGGGGCATGTTCGGTACAAGAAAATAGTTGCGAACGGCAACTATTCATCGGTTAACGGTAGCAACTATTTTTGTGCCTAAATTATTTTTTCTTCTAATTATTTTTAAAATAGCAGGTAGATTGCCTGATAAATGTTTTATGTTCCTTATGCACCATACATACCAGCAAGAATCGGGCCTGGCATCTCCGGTTTGCCCCGCAGTGTCAGACCATGTCACGTACGCCCACGACATGGAGGTACCCCATGGATATGATCTCGTTTCTCGCCTCCGAACCCTTCGACCGCAGCGGTGATACGCCGCTCTATGTCCAGCTTAAACATCGAATCGCTCTGCTTATCGCCAGCCAGGCGTTCGACACCAAGACGCCGCTGCCACGCGAGCTCGAAATCTGTGAGCGGCTGGAGTTATCGCGCGCGACCGTGCGCCGTTGCTTCCAAGATCTCGTCATCGAGGGGCGCGTGGTGCGCAAGCGCGGCCAGGGCACGTTCATCAAGCCCCAAACTTCAGCACCCGGCATCGACCTGGCCCTGAATTTCAGCGCGCGGATGCGCGAAGCGGGACGGGTTCCGAGCTCGCAGATTCTCGCCTTTTCAAGCATACCGGCCGTCCGCGGCATCGCCTCCGGGCTCAAAGTGCCCGAAGGGACACCCGTCTGGGAGATTCGCCGCCTGCGTCTCGCCAACGACAAACCCATGGAGCTCAACTACGTCTATATCCCCGTGTCACTTTGCCCCGAGCTCACGCGCAAAGACGTGGATGGCTCGCTCTACGCCTACATCGCGGAAAAGACCGGCATCCTGCCCGCAAGCGTCGATGCCGTCTACGAGACAGTCAACCTCGACAAGCATGAGGCGCGTCTTTTGGGACAGAACACCGGTAAGGCGGCGATGCGCATCGTGCGTTCGACCTACGACAAGACGGGAACCCCGTTCGAGGTAGGCGTGCTCATCAGCTGCGACGGTCAGGCAAAGCTGCACGTGCACATCGCCGCCGACAAAACAACCTTCACCGCCACAGCCCAATAAATCCAAAACGTGGGCGCCGTCGTTCAAACGAACGACGGCGCCCACACTCATTTTCTATTCAGCCCTAGTCATCGCACAAAGCCCCTTCGGCAGCACACGGTGCAACCGAGTCACCGTAGGCCGGGGCGGGAGGCGGTCCTTTCTCTCGGAAAACTTCGCGAAGCCCAGTTTCCGAGAGAAAGTGTCCGGCTGCCGCCCCGGCCGACCAGGTCACATTACACCGTGTGCTGCGGCAGGTCCTGCAGGGCGATGACGTCCATGCCCATGTCGTTGGCGCTGCCGTGACCCTGCTGGTCCTCACGCACCGCCTCGATGGCACTCACGTACGTGTTGGCGGCAGACATCGCGGTCACGCAGGTCACACCGCGTCGCACTGCCTCGGTGCGCAGCAGATAGCCGTCGCCGCGCGAGCCCGGACCGTACGGCGTGTTGATGATCACCGCGATCTTGCCATCGGCGATGAGGTCGCCGATGTTGGGGCGCTCGCCGTCGTGCGGGCCGCTAATCTTCTCCACGATCTCGCACGTCACGTTGCCTCCACGCAGCACGCGCGCCGTACCCTCGGTAGAGCAGATGTCAAAGCCCAGATAGCGCAGGATACGGGCGACCGAAAGGATATGGCGCTTGTCGCGGTCGCACACGCTAATGAACACCTTGCCGCAACTCGGGTCGGGCAGCTTGTAGTCGATCGCCAGCTGCGTCTTGGCGTATGCCTCGGGATAGCTCTTGGCGATACCCATGACCTCGCCCGTCGACTTCATCTCGGGCCCCAGGATGACGTCGGCGCCCGGGAAACGGCCCCAGGGCATAACGGCTTCCTTCATGCAGAACCAGTCCAGCTGACGCTCATCGCTCGGCAGGCCCAAGCTCGCGATGGAATCGCCCGCCATGATACGCGCCGCGCACTTGGCCAGCGGCACGCCGGTGGCCTTGGAGATAAACGGCACGGTACGGCTGGCACGCGGGTTGGCCTCGATCACGTAGACGGTCTCACCCTTGATGGCATACTGCACGTTGACCAGGCCGCGTACGCCCAGCGCCATCGCGATGCGGCGCGTGGTCTCGCGGAGCTTCGCCTGCAGGCTCTCGCTAAAGCTAAACGGCGGAATGCAGGTCGCAGAGTCGCCGGAGTGAATACCGGCCTCCTCAATATGCTCCAGGATGCCGCCGATGTAGACCTCTTCGCCGTCGCACAGGGCATCGACATCGGACTCAATCGCACCCTCCAGGAAGCGGTCGAGGTACACCGGGTAGTCGGGGCTAATGCGCGCAGCCTCGGCCATGTAATCGCGTAGATGCCCGGCATCGTAGGCGATCATCATGCCGCGGCCACCCAGCACGTAGCTCGGACGCACCAGCAGCGGGTAGCCGATGTGCGCGGCCACGGCCTCGGCCTCCTCAAACGAGGTGGCCTGACCCGCCGGCGGGTACATAATGCCCAGCTTGTCGAGTAGGGCGGCAAAGCGCTCGCGGTCCTCGGCAAAGTCGATGGCGTCGGGCTTTGTGCCCATAATGTTGACGCCGCTCTCCTCGAGCATGCGCGCCAGTTTAAGCGGGGTCTGACCGCCGAGCGTCACCACGACGCCGTCGGGTCGCTCAACATCGATGACATCCATGACGTCCTCGTAGGTGAGCGGCTCAAAGTACAAGCGGTCCGAGGTGTCGTAGTCAGTCGAGACGGTCTCGGGGTTGCAGTTGACCATGATGGTCTCGAAGCCGCGGGCCGCCAGCGCGTAGCTCGCGTGCACGCAGCAGTAATCGAACTCGATACCCTGGCCAATGCGGTTGGGGCCGGCGCCCAGGATCATCGCCTTGGGCTTGTCCGCCGGCGTGGTCTCGTCGGGAGCCACGCACTTTTTGGCGTCCGGGCTCGTGCGGTAGATGTTCTCGTACGTCTTGTAGTGGTACTCCGTGGCGCTCGAAAACTCCGCAGCGCAGGTATCGACCGTCTTCATGCTGGGAACCACGCCCAGACCCTTGCGATAGGCGCGCACAAAGCGCTCGTCCGAGCCGGTCAGCGCGGCAATCTCGGCGTCGCTCGTGCCGTACTGCTTGAGCAGGCGCATCGCGTCGGCGTCGATATCCTCCACACGCAGGCCGCGGATGCTCTCCTGGACCTGCACCATGTCGTTGATACGGTTGAGGTACCACGGATCGATACCGCAGATGGCATGGATGTGGGCGATGTCCCAGCCACGGCGCAGGGCCTCGACCACAAAGAAGATGCGGTGCTCGGTCGGGGTTGCCACGGCCTGAGCGAGCTCATCGTCGCTCAGCTTGTCGGCACCCTCCTTGCCACCGGCGCAGATGCCCTGGTGACCGTCCTCCAGTGAGCGCATGGCCTTGCCGAAGGCCTCCTCAAAGGTGCGGCCGATCGCCATAATCTCGCCCACGGCCTTCATGCGCGTGGTGAGCGTAGGATCAGTGCCTTTAAACTTCTCGAAGGCAAAGCGCGGCACCTTGACGACGCAGTAGTCGATTGTGGGCTCAAAGCAGGCGGGCGTTGCCTTGGTGATGTCGTTGACGATCTCGTCGAGCGTGTAGCCCACGGCCAGGCGAGCGGCGGCCTTGGCGATGGGGAAGCCCGTGGCCTTGGAGGCCAGTGCGGACGAACGGCTCACGCGCGGGTTCATCTCGATGACGATCAGGCGGCCGGTCTGGGGGTTCACGGCAAACTGCACGTTGGAGCCGCCGGTCTCGACGCCGATCTTCCCCAAGATGGCGAGCGAGGCGACACGCATGCGCTGGTACTCAAGGTCGGAGAGCGTCTGCGCCGGCGCCACGGTGATGGAGTCGCCGGTGTGCACGCCCATGGGGTCGAGATTCTCGATGGAGCACACGATGATGCCGTTGCCGGCGTGGTCGCGCATGACCTCCATCTCATACTCTTTCCAACCCTCGATGGACTCCTCGACCAGCACCTCATGGGCAGGCGAGAGCTCAAGGCCCTGGCTCACGATGGAGACGAGCTCCTCGTGGGTATGCGCGATGCCGCCGCCGGCGCCACCGAGGGTAAAGCTCGGGCGCAGTACGCAGGGATATCCCACGCGCTCGGCGATAGCCTCGGCGTCGGCCACGCTGTAGGCATAGCCCGAGCGCGCAACCTCCAGGCCGATCTCGGCCATGGCCTCGTTAAAGAGTTTGCGGTCCTCGCCGCGCTCGATAGCGGCCAGGTCGCAGCCGATCATCTCGACGCCGTACTTGTCGAGCGTGCCGTCCTTTGCCAGCTCGACGGCGGCGTTCAGACCGGTCTGGCCGCCCAGCGTGGGCAGCAGCGCGTCCGGGCGCTCTTTCTTGATTACGCGCTCGATAAACTCGGCGGTGATGGGCTCGACATAGGTGCGGTCGGCAAGACCCGGGTCGGTCATGATGGTCGCCGGATTGGAGTTGACCAGGATGACCTCAAAGCCATCCTCCTTGAGCACCTTGCAGGCCTGGGCGCCGGAGTAGTCGAACTCGCAGGCCTGGCCAATAACGATGGGGCCCGAACCAATAACGAGGATGCGCTTGATGTCAGTACGTTTAGGCATGTTAAAAACCTCCTAGAGAGGCTGACTCAATGTTTTGGAAAAGTCAGCGAGGGTGCAGCTGGTGCATCAGGTTGCCGTGATGCGAGGGCGCGCTGGGCTTATGCCCGCGCGTCCGAAGCAGAACGGCAAGATGATGTGCCAGATGCAGCCGCAGCGTCGACCGGTCCGCCGTTCGGTAGAACGGCGGAACCATCGTCGGCGAAATTCCAGCCGGCGAGGCGGTCCTTCGCGGTGTCGATGTCCAGGTAGTTCTCCTCGCCGTCCATGAGTCGCGTAAAGGCGGTAAAGAGATAGCGGGCATCGGTGGGGCCGGGCGAAGCCTCGGGATGGTACTGGACCGAGAAGCACGGGGCGTCGAGCAGCTGGATGCCCTCGGCGGTGCCGTCGTTGAGGTTCACGTGCGTCAGGCGAATGCGGCCGAAGCGCTCGCTCATCACGACCGGCGCGATGCCGCGACGCACCCAGGCGCGCAGGTCGCCATCGGCCGCGTGCTCGGTTTCGCCGCCGGAAAGCTCCGGAATCAGTTTGCCCAGACTGGGGAACAGCAGGCCAAAGCCGTGGTTTTGCGCGGTGATCTCCACGCGACGGCTCACCAGATTCATAACCGGCTGGTTACCGCCACGGTGACCGAATTTAAGCTTTTCCATTTGGGCGCCGCAGGCCAAGCTGATCATCTGGTGACCTAGGCAAATACCAAAGACCGGCACCTTGCCGATCAGCTGCTGCACCTGCTCGTAGGTCTCCACCACGGCGTCGGGGTCGCCGGGGCCGTTGGACAAAAAGACGCCATCGGGATTCATCTCGAGCACCTGCTGGGCGGGAGTATCCCACGGCACGACGGTAAGGTCGCAGCCGGCGCGGACCAGCCCCTCCAGAATGCCGCGCTTCACACCGCAGTCGTAGGCGACCACTTTGTGACGGGCAGGAGCGGCAACCGCAAGCGCAAAGTCATGCGTGGCAGGCAGGTCGGCGGCCACAAACTCGTGAGGCGCGGGGCAACTTACGGTCTTGACCAGGTTCTCGCCTACCAGCGTGGGCGCTGCGGCCAGACGCTCGGCAAGCTCGTCGACGTCGAAGATCTCGGTCGAGATAATGCCCATTTTGGAACCATTGTCGCGCAGATGGCGCACCAGAGCGCGGGTGTCGACACCCTCGATAGCGACGATGCCGTGAGCGCGCAGGTACTCCGGCACGCTGACGGCCGAGCGCCAGTTAGAAGGCGTGGCGCACATGTCGCGAACGATCATGCCGCGCATAGCCGGAGCGCTCGCAGGGCGCACGGCGTCGCCAGGGAAGGCCGACTGGACATCGGTCTCGTCGATACCGTAATTGCCGATCTGCGGATAGGTCATGGTTACAATTTGGCCGGCATAACTCGGGTCGGTCATGACCTCAAAGTAGCCCTCGAGCGAGGTGTTGAAGCAGACTTCGCCGGTCGCGGTGCCCTCGGCGCCGCATGCACGTCCATAAAAAATGGTCCCATCCTCAAGATACAGGATACAGGGACCGCAGGTGCCCTTGCTGGTTTTGGCCAGCATACGCTGGCAAAGCTCGCTGGGCGCGAAGGTGCGGGCGGCAGCGCCCGCGGTATGGTTGTTCGCCATAATTCTCCTTCCCGGTCTCACAGGACCGGCTTAAAGGTGTGTAGTTAGGCCTCGCGGTATTGTAACCGCAAGCATGCCTCATGGCGTTAATTTCATCGAAATGTTTACGAAATGATAATTATGACTTTCTATGCATAATGATTATTTAATCCCCGTCCCAGAAAAATTATCCCGCGTGGGCTTGTGGCTCACGCGGGATAATGGCCTCTTACTTTTGCTTGTCCTGTTCCAGCAGATCGGACGGTGAGCGATCGGGCTTGCCGCCGCGGAAAATCTCGCGGCCATGCAGACGATGCTCCAAGTCGCGCTCGGCCTTTTCCTCCGTGATCTTGGTCTGGCTTACCGCCGGGTCCTCAATCAGTGACGACACCGAGTTCACCTGCTTTTGGATGCGCTCGGCAATCGTGTCGTCCATGCTCACGATACGCATCTTCCAGTCGATGCTCGTGGCATTTGACGAGCTCTTGGTCCACACAAACGTCAAAATGGCGCTCTGATGACCCCTCGCGGGGAACATGCCAAAGAAGGAATCATGCTGGATATTGCTGTCCTCATCGATATAGGCGTGCACGTTATACACCACGCGGTCGATCTTATCGTTGAGCAGGGCGTTGGTCGCAAGCGCCGCGGCCTGGATCTGCCCGTTGGACAGCAGCTCGAGCTCATTGGCAGACGATGTGTCCAACACCGTCACCTCAACCGTGCCCGTGCGCTCATCGGCCTCGTCGACGGTAAAATCGAGCGGAAACTGCGTAAAGCCGTTGCCCCACTCAAGGCCGCCCTTCAGCGCCGTCGAGACGGTATCCACCGAAACGCTCTCGGACAGGTTGGCGGTATTCAGACGGCGCATCACGCCGTAGCCGATCTGCATGCCCACGATCAGCACCAGAATACCGATGACCACGGCCATCGCGGTCTTCGTAATGGTATGGCTCACCTGCGAGCCCGAAGGATCGTCCTCAGACAGCGGGTCGATATGTTTTGCCTGGCTCGCACGGTCCTCGCTGCGCAGCTGCGCTAGCGCCGCTTTGTCACCGCGCTTGGCCGCAGCCTCCTTCTCACGCATGCGCTCGGTTCGCTTTTTGGCAAGCGTGGGATCCAAGACGCCGGATGCATCGATTTCGGAGAATAACTCCGTCACTTCTTCCGGAGTCAAAGGGTTCTTGTCAGCCATAAACTTCCTGTCATATCAATCAGTCGAGCTCGTGCGCACGCGCACCTTCGAACTGCATTCGATAGTAACGGGCATAGGTGCCGCCACGGGCGAGAAGCTCCTCGTGCGTGCCACGCTCCACAACGCGACCACGCTCAACGGTCGCAATCTCATCGGCATGCTTAATGGTCGAAAGACGGTGGGCGATGATAATCGTGGTGCGGCCGCGTGCCAGCTCTTCGAGCGACTCCTGCACCGCCTCCTCGCTCTCGTTATCCAAAGCACTCGTCGCCTCATCCAAAATAAGGATCTTGGGGTTCTTGAGAAACACTCGCGCGATGGCAACACGCTGCTTCTGTCCGCCCGAAAGACGGCTGCCGCGCTCGCCCACGACCGTGTCATAACCCTGTGGAAGCGACTCGATAAAGGCATCGATGTTGGCGCGACGGGCGGCCTCGGCGATCTCTCCTGCCGTAGCGCCCGGCTTGCCGTAGGCGATGTTCTCGCCAATCGTGCCGTCAAACAGATAGACATCCTGCTGCACCAGGCCGATGGCGCGACGCAGGCTCTGCTGCGTCACATCGCGCACGTCCTGGCCGTCGATGCTAATGGATCCGGCAGCCACGTCATAAAAGCGCGGCAGCAGCGAACAGGTCGTGGACTTGCCACCGCCCGAAGGGCCAACCAAAGCGATGGTCTGCCCGGGCTTGATGGACAGATTCATATGGTCGATAACGGGACGCTCTTCGGCATCGCCCTCGCCCAGCTCAACGTCCTCGTAGTTAAAGCACACGTCGTGATACTCCACGGCGCCGGCAGTCACCTGCAGATCCGTAGCGCCCGGCTTGTCCTGGATATCCGGCGCGGTCGAGAGCACCTCGTCCATGCGCTTAAAGCCGGCGATGGCCTTCTGATACGTTTCGGCCGAATTGACGAGTGTCTCGAGCGGCGTGCAGAACAGCGAAATATAGAGTGCAAAGGTCGCCATATCGACCGCCTGCAGCTGTCCCTGGGCGACCAGCCAGCCGCCCAGCAGCACCACGATCACATAGAGCACACCCGAGAGCAGGCCATACGTCGCGGTATAGACGCCCATGGCGTGATACATGTTCTCCTTGGACGAAAGATAGCGATTGTTGGAGGCGCGGAACTTGAAGCGTTCGGTCTCCTCATTGGCAAAACTCTTGACCACGCGCATGCCCGCCAGCGAATCCTGCAGCTGCGCATTGATGCCGCTGATCTTTTTGCGGCTGTCGCTAAAGACCTCGCGCATGCGCATGTTCTGCCAAAACATGATGACCGCAAACGCTGCTGTCACCACAGCCATGGCAAGCGCCAGCACCGGGGCGATGGTAAAGAGGATCACAAACGAGCCGATAATCTCGATGCCGCAGATGATGATCCACTCGGGCACGTGATGCGCCGCCTCGCAGATATCGAACAGGTCGTTGACCACGCGGCTCATCATGTCGCCCGAGCTGTTGCGGTCGAAGTACGCAAAGCTGAAGCGCTCATACTGGTCGAACAGGTCCTCGCGCATCTTGGACTCCATGCGCGCGCCCATCACGTGGCCCCAATAGCTCACAAAATAGCGGCAGGCGCAGCGGACGGCATACATCAGCACCAAGCCCACCGCAATCATGCCGAGCGCCTGCATAATGACAGCCTGACCCTGAGTAAAGAGCCCACCGGTCAAATTGCGCAGAATAATAGGAAACGCAAGGTCAATGGCAGCAAGCACCAGAGCGCAAACAGTATCGGCAACAAAAAGCCCCATCTGGGGCTCGTAATACGAGAGAAACCTTTTAAACATGCAATCCTCGAAGAGAAATAAATAGCGTGAGAAATCCGGTTGAACCGGTCAGGCTGAAAACAAAGCGTCCCAACAAGCATAACGCCGATGTTCTGGCAGCGTCAGCGAAAACGTCCCTAAGCGAGCAAGGTGCCTTGAAAGAGGAGCGACGCGTACTTCGGTACGCGAGCGACGATTGAAAGGCAGATTGCCGCTTAGGGGCGTTTGCAGCGTCGACTCGTTACGCGGTTTGGTAAAACCGCGTAACCTAGAGCTCCGCGCCCCCAAGGCGATGCGCGATGCTATCGCAGGCCAAGGCGCCCACGACGGTCTTGGCGTCTTCGATCTTGCCGTCGAGCACGGCGTCGATCAGCTCGTGCAGCGGCACCAGGTCAACGTTGACAAACTCGTCATCGTCGGGGTTGGGCGCATCAAACTCCAGCTTGGTAGCCAAGTAGATGTGAATGATCTCGTCGCAAAAACCGCAGGACGTGACAATCGACGTCAAAAAGCGAATGCGACCGGCCCTAAAGCCCGTCTCCTCGTGTAGCTCGCGCTTAGCGCAATCGAGTGGGTCCTCGCCCGGGTCGAGCTTGCCGGCGGGAATCTCGACCGTCACGCGGTCGATGGCGGTGCGGTACTGACGCACCAGTACGATCTTGCCGCTCTCGGTCAGCGCCACAACGGCCGCCGCACCCGGATGGCGAACGATATCGCGGGCACTGCGGCGACCGTTGGGCAGCTCAACCTCAAGACGGTGGACGTCGAGGATCTTGCCCTTCCAGGCGCACTCCTCCGAAAGAATCTTCTCGTGCAGTTCGGCATCGTGTGGGTCGTCGTCGCCCAACACCAGCGCCGGCTCGTCAGCGACCTCGCCGCCGGGCTCGCCCTCGGCGTGCCCATACATGCGGCTGTCCTCTTCAACGATCTGCGCATCCACGAGCTCTTCGTTCTTCTCGTCCATCCGTCTCATTCCTCTCGGATTTTAGGCATCCCAGGCGTCGCGGCCGCGCAGCGCGCGCAGGCCAATATCGTGACGCAGAGTCTTGCCCTCAAAATCAATCTTCTCGCAGGCCTCGTAGGCAAGGTTGCGAGCGTTCTCGAACGTGTCGCCCAGCGCGGTCACGGCGAGCACGCGGCCACCATTGGTCACGAGCTGGCCGTCCACCATGGCAGTGCCCGCGTGGTACACGGTCACGTTCTCCATGGCCTCGGCGTCGGCGATACCGGTGATGACCTTGCCCTTCTCGTAGCTGCCGGGATAGCCCGCACTCGTCAGGACAACGGCCACAGCCCACTCGTCACGCCAGTCGAGCTCAATCTGATCGAGCTCGCAGTTGGCGCAGGCGAGCATGACCTCAACCAGGTCGTTCTTAAGGCGCGGCAGCACGACTTGCGTCTCGGGGTCGCCAAAGCGGGCATTGAACTCCAGCACCTTGGGGCCGGCAGGCGTGAGCATAAAGCCGCCATACAGGCAGCCGCGGTAGTCGATGCCCTCGGCAGCGAGCTCGGCCACGGTCTGCTCCATGACCTTCACCATGGTGGCGTGCTCCTCGTCGGTCACGATGGGCACCGGGCTGTAGACGCCCATGCCGCCGGTGTTGGGGCCCTTGTCGCCCTCGAGCGCGCGCTTGTGGTCCTGCGAGGTGGCCATGGGGCGCACGGTCTTGCCGTCGGTAAAGGCGAGCAGCGAGCACTCGGGGCCGGTCAGCATCTCCTCGATGACCACAGTATTGCCGGCATCGCCAAAGGTGCCGCCAAAGCACTCGCGCACGGCCTCCTCGGCCTGCTCAAGTTCGATCGCCACGATGACGCCCTTGCCCGCGGCAAGGCCGTCGGCCTTGACGACCAGCGGGGCGCCCTGCTCGCGCACGTAGGCGAGAGCCGAAGCCTCGTCGGTAAACGAGCCGTAGGCTGCCGTCGGAATGCCCGCGCGCTCCATGAGCTGCTTGGAGAACAGCTTGGAGCCCTCCATCTGGGCGCCCTCGGCACCCGGGCCAAAGCAGAGAATACCCGACGCGCGCACGGCGTCGGCCACACCCGCCACGAGCGGAGCCTCGGGGCCAATTACCACGAGTCCGCATCCGTGGCTCTGCGCAAACGCCGCCACGGCCGCAGGATCGCAGTCGTCGAGAACAACGTTCTCGCCGCAGCTCGCGGTGCCGCCGTTGCCCGGCGCGATGTAGAGCTTGCCGGCGCGCGGTGATGCTGCGAGCTTAGCTGCCAAAGCATGCTCACGGCCGCCGCTGCCCAACAACAGGATGTCGATGGTTTGAGTGTCCGCCTTCAAGGGTGCCTCCTCTATGGATGAATGGCCCGCTCCGCGCGAGCCCTTTGCAAGCAAATATACCCCTCGGCCGCCCGCTTGGGCTGCAAAGGGGTATATCGCAATAACCAAATAGTCCCGATTACTTCCAGAATCGGTTGATGATCTGCTCGCGACCGGCGCCGACGCCAATGAACGTCACGCGGGTGTGTGCCAGATCCTCGATAAACGCCACGTAGTCCTGAGCCTCCTGCGGCAGCTCATCAAAGCTGCGGCAACCGGTGATGTCGCACTTCCAGCCGGGGAGCTCCTCGTAGATGGGCTTGGCATGCTCAAAGCGCACCTGATGCTCGGGCACGCTGGTGTAGCGCTCGCCATCGACGTCGTAGGCCACGCACACCTT
This sequence comes from Collinsella sp. AM41-2BH, assembly GCF_003468085.1. Lineage (NCBI taxonomy): Bacteria > Bacillati > Actinomycetota > Coriobacteriia > Coriobacteriales > Coriobacteriaceae > Collinsella > Collinsella sp. AM41-2BH. The sequence goes on along the minus strand of NZ_QSGH01000005.1, from coordinate 15,117 downwards.
GATGGTGTCGAAGGCCGAAAGCACGTCGAGCTTAGTCAGGGCGATATCGGTGAGGCCGTTGACGCGCGAGGCGTAGTTGGCGATGGGGCCGTCGAACCAGCCGCAGCGACGACGGCGACCGGTGGTCACACCGTACTCATAGCCCTCCTCGGTCAGCGTGTGACCGGCCTCGGACTCATAGGAAAGCTCGGTGGGCATGGGGCCCGAACCGACGCGGGTGATATAGGCCTTCATGACGCCCAGCACGCGGTCGACGTTCTTCATGCCCACGCCGGAGCCGGTGATGGCGCCGCCGGCGGTGCAGTTGGAAGACGTCACGTACGGATAGGTGCCGTGGTCGATGTCGAGCAACGTCGCTTGGGCGCCCTCAAACAGCAGGTCCTTGCCCTCATCGATCATGTTGTTGAGCAGCAGGCTCGTCTCGGTGATGTAGGGACGCAGGCGCTCGGCCATGGGCAGGTACTCGTCGCAAATCTGGTCCACGGTGTAGGTGGGCAGGTTGTAGATGAGCTCAAGCTCGGGGTTCACGCGGGCGAGAGCGGTCTCCAGCTTGTCGCGGAACAGCGCCTCGTCCAGCATATCCTGCATGCGCAGGCCGATGCGGGCCATCTTGTCCTGATAGCACGGACCGATACCGCGCTTGGTGGTACCGATGTTCTTCTTGCCGAGCTTCTGCTCAAAGGCGCCATCCAGGTCGATGTGGTACGGCATGATGACATGCGCGTTGCCGCTAATCTTGAGGTTCTTGGTGGTGATGCCGTCGGCCTCGAACATGTCGATCTCCTCAAGGACAACCTTGGGGTTGACGACGCAGCCGTTACCGATCACCGACACATGGTCGGAATACATGATGCCGGAGGGCACCTGGTGCAGGCCGTACTTCTTGCCGTTGACGACGATGGTGTGGCCGGCGTTGTTGCCGCCCGAGTAGCGCACGACGGCATCGAAGTCGCCGGCGACCAGGTCGCAGATCTTACCCTTGCCCTCATCGCCCCACTGGGCACCGACCAAAACGGTTGACGGCATGTTTACTCCTTACATTCATGGACTGTCTACGCGCCACGCCGGCACGCAGAAGCACAAAACATTCCCAGTATACCCGTGCAACGGGCGCCTGTCCTACTCCTCGGCATGTGCCCCATCAAGCTCATAGAACTTGGTGGATGCCGGCAGGAACATCAGGTCGACGTCGCCGATCGGGCCCGAACGGTTCTTGGCCACGACGATACGCGTAACGCCCTCGTCGGGTCGATCGTCGCGCGAGGCTTCGGCCTCGTCGGCGGAGCGGTCCAAGAACATAACGATATCGGCGTCCTGCTCGATGGAGCCCGATTCACGAAGGTCGGAAAGCTGCGGGCGCTTGCCGGTACGGGATTCGACCTGACGCGAGAGCTGCGACAGCGCGATGAGCGGGATCTTGAGTTCCTTGGCCATGATCTTCAGACCACGCGACATCTCGGAGACCTCGACGGTACGGCTCTCGGAGCGGCGTCCCGGCGGAGGACTCACCAGCTGCAGGTAGTCCAGGATGATAATGGCGCGCTCCTTGTTGTGGAGCATGCGGCGGCTCTTGGCGCGAATCTCGGTCACCGTGGTGCCGGGCGTATCGTCAATCAGAATATCAAGCTTGGACAAGGTCTGCGTGGCCTCGTTGATATTGGCCCACTGCTCGGGGCTAATGCGACCCATGCGAAAATCACTGATCGAAATCATGGCATAGGCGCAAATCAGGCGCTGGGCAATTTCCTTGCCCGACATCTCCAGCGAGAAAAAGCCGACGGTGTAGCCCGCAGCGGCGGCATTGAGCGCCAGGTTTAGAGCGAACGAGGTCTTACCCACGGCGGGGCGGGCGCCGATAATGATGAGCTGGCCCTCACGGAAGCCCATAAGCATGCGGTCGAGTGAGGGGAAGCCCGTGGGCACGCCCGCTGCCTGGCCACCGGCCTGGCACACTTCCTCGGCCTCGTTATAGGCCTCGACCATAAACTCGGTCAGTGTCTTGTAGCTCGACTTAACCTCGCGCGCCGTAACCTTGAGCAGCTTGCTCTCGGCCAGCTCCACGATCTCTTTAGTATCGGTGGGGGCGTTGTAGGCCAGCGCGTTAATCTCGTTGGTGGCGCCAATCAGCTCACGCAGCATCGAGTCGCGACGAACGATGGCGGCATGGTGCTGCCAGTTGACGAGCGACAGGGTCTGACCCATCAGCTCCAAAATGTACGCCTCGCCGCCCACGGCATCGAGCTTGTTGATGCTTCGCAGGTAATCGATCAGCGAGATGGAGTCGATGGGGATGCGACTATTGTACATATCGACCATCGCGGTATAGATGGTCTTATGAATGGGCCGGTAGAAATCATCGGGCTGCAGCTCGACCTGGGCTTCTTCGACCACCTCGGGCGATAGCAGCATGGCGGCCAGTACGTTGGCCTCTGCATCTTGGTTTTGGGGGAGACCCAACTTGGAGCCGCGGTCCTCGACCGTCAGCCATGTCTCCCTATCGTCATATGCCATGAGCATCCTCATTCATATCGCTTGCGAGCATCCATAGTATCAGCCACAGCTTTAAATCGAGGCGCGCCTTAACAATCATCACCGAACCAAACGGGCGAACGGTCCCTTATGTACGTTGTGTTAGACGGGACTGCGGACGATTTCTTGGACCGTTACGCGGCCCTTCCCAGCGCGGCGCGGAACTCGGCCGGCGTGCGGCCGCCGAGCGCATCGCTGCGCCTCTCCGTATTGTATCGGCCGATCCTGCGCACGAGCGCGCGCAGGGGCGCGCGCCGGTCGGGCCTCGCGATCGCGCGGCGCTGGTACTCATAGGAGCTCTTTGATATCCCCAAGGAACTCGTGAGTTCTCTCAAGGACCACTTCCCGCACGGCCTCAGGCGGTCTATCACCAGGGTCTTCTCCCTGTTCGACATCCCGTCGAGGCTCGCGGCTTTTAAAACGTCCTGCACCGCCCTCAGCACCGCGTTCTCGAGCCTGAGCCGCTCGATCAGGGCGTCCTTGTCCTCCGGGTCGATGTCGGGGTAGTCGGGGCCGTCCCCGACGAGTCGCGGCAGGTCCATTCCTCCACCGGCCCTTCCCGCGGGCTTGCGCACGTCCCTGATCCAGCGCCAGACGGACGTCTTGCCGGGCCCGCCGAGTATCTCGGTTATCTCCATGACGGTGAGCCCGGCGCCGCGAAGCGCCCTGGCCCTCTCCACCATTCTCCTACTGTATGCCATGCGGACTCCGTTCCGGACCTCAACGGTCCAACTATTTTGTCCGCAGTCCCGACCGCTTTGGATACTGGGACTTTTCCTATAATCTTTCTTGCTTAGATAGCAGGCGAAAGCGAAGGAGCTCCTATGGTCACCAAGGATGATGCGTGTTGGATAATCGGCCTTTCCGCAGGTGCGGGCATTGGCGTATACCTTGATGGCGGCTGGGGCATCGATGCGCTTGTCGGGCGTGAGACCAGGGCTCATAACGACATCGACCTGTTCGTTCAGCGCGGGGATTACCAAAGGTTCGTGGATCTAATTGCTGATGAGGGGTTTTCCGAGGTGGCTGCATCTTTCACCACCGAAGATCACACGGTGTGGCAAGACGAGGCGGGGCGCATCGTCGACCTGCATTGCTTCGATTTCGCCGAGAATGGCGATATTCTGTATCAGGGAGATCGTTTTCCCGGGGAGGTCTTTTCGGGGAGGGGGCGCATCGGCGAGGTGGAGGTGTCGTGCATCGACCCCGAAAGCCAGCTGTTGTTTCACTTGGGCTATCAGCATGACGAGCACGACGCCCACGATGTCATGCTCCTATGCCGTGAGTACGGTTTCGACGTTCCCGAAGAATATCGCTAGCTGTTGCTATTTGCATCGGGGCACGACTTCAGCGCTTGCCGCAGATGCGCTGCGCCAGACCGCCCTGGACATCACGCCACGCCGTATATGGCCCTCCGCGCACGCGAGTCCCATTTCGCCTGCTTGATCCAGTACTCGTAGAACGGATAGGGGGTCACCTTGTACTGGCGCCAGGTCTTCTCGTACGTGCCGCGGGCTGCCTGCCTCACTATGAGCTCGGCGAGCTCGTCCGCGCTCCTGCGGACCTTGAAGCACCATGTCCACTTGAACCAGGCGAGGTAGTTCTCGAGGCGTCTCGTGGAGACACCCCGGAACCTGCCGATGAAGTGCCTCATCTGGGAGTGGAGGCTGTTCACCCTGTTGATGGCGTGCTCCTCCCTCTTGCTGGCGATGTGCGCGCCGACGCCGAGGGCGGGCAGGACGCGGCGGTACACGTGCGCACGGTCCGTCGAGATTATCGCGCCGACCGCGAGCTTGTCGGCGAGCAGCTCCCTGGCTGCCGCTCGTCGAGGCCGCCCCTCCCCGCGATCTCGTAGAAGATGTCGCCGGCGTCGTTGATGCCGGTGAGCACGCATATCTTCTCGTGCCCGTCGGTTCCCTGCGACCTTGTGCGGGGCTTCCTGGGCATGCCGGACTCCGACCTGGAGCGGTTTCCCTTGAAGCTCTCCCTGAAGAAGCACTCGTCGAGCTCGGCCCCGCCGCCGGCCTCCACGCGGAAGGCGGGCATGCGCTTGGCCATGGCCTCGAGCAGCCTGTGGCGCATGAAGAACGCCGTCTTGAGGCACACGCCGCACTTTTCCGCCGACTCGCGCAGCGGGAGCATGTCCACGTGGCACTCCGCGAACCTCATCCAGGCCGACCTGTCGAGCTTGGTGGTGGAGAAGATGCGCATGGTGGCGTCGATGAAGGTCCTGGCGCACCCTCGGCAGAGGAACCGCTGACGGCCGCACCCGTCTCGCCCCCTCTTCACGTAATGCGGGGAGCCGCACCAGGGGCAGGCTCTGTCGGGATCGTCTTCCGCCCCCTCGCTTGCCGCGAGTTCGAAAAGCTCCGCGTCTATCAGCGCCTTGAGCGATCTCAGGGCCCTGCTCTTCTCGGTAGCCGTCATCTGCGGGAGGAACTGCCTCGTCAGCTGGGTGAGCACGTCTTCCATTGCAACCTCCATCTCTCCTGATGATGGAATTGTCGCAACCGGGGCCCCGTCGCGTGTACTGCGTGCAGGACACTTATCCAAAGTGGTCTAACACAACGCTTATGTGGGACTGCATCTCAATGTATGACGTGACACCCACTCAGCGCAAAAAATAAAAGGGCGCCCCGGTCTCCCAGAGCGCCCTTCTTAGAACAAGATTGTTGCGTTGCAGCAAATGCTACTCGGCAGCAGCCTCGGTCTCGACCTCGGCGGTCTCGGCCTCGGCGACCTCAGCGGCCTCCTCGACCTCAGCCTCGGCAGCGAGCTCCTCGGCGGTAACGCCGACGAGAACGACAACCTCGGCCTTGATCTCGCGGTACAGCGAGATGGCAACGGTGTGGGCACCGGCAACCTTGATGGGCTTACCGAGCTCGACGCGCTTGCGGTCGATGTCCATACCGAGCTGAGCCTTGATGGCGTCAGCGATCATAGCGGCGGTAACGGAGCCAAAGAGGATGCCCTCGTCGCCGACCTTGACGTCAACGGTGACCGTCTTGCCCTCAAAGGCAGCCTTGGTCTCGTTGGCGGTAGCCAGACGGACGGCCTCGCGCTTGGCGATGTTGTTGCGACGCTCGTCAAGCTGCTTGAGGTTGCCCTTGGTGGCGGCAACAGCGAGCTTCTTGGGGAACAGGAAGTTCTCAGCGTAACCCTGAGCGACCTCTACGACGTCACCCTCGCCGCCCTTGCCCTTGATCTCATCGAGAAGAATAACCTTCATGATGCGTCTCCCTTCTTAGCCGCGGTCGCGGTTGCCACGAGAGGAAACCACGGGGACGGTGTACGGCAGGAGAGCCATCTCGCGGGCGCGCTTGATGGCGTTGGCGATGTCATGCTGATGCTGCGTGCAAGCGCCAGTGACGCGACGGGGCTTAATCTTGCCACGGTCGGTCATGTACTTACGGAGAAGCTGAGTGTCCTTATAGTCGATGAACTCAGTGTTCTCCTTGCAGAACTGGCAGTACTTACGACGCGGCTGACGTGCAGAAAAATCATTAGCCATGTCAAAATACCTTTCGTTTGGCAACTTCGGCGAACCGAAGCCGCCTCTCACTCAAAAATAGGTGAACAACCCTTAGAACGGGATGTCCTCATCGTAGACGTCGACCGCGGGCGGCGTAGCCACCGGTGCGGCAGGACGTGCTGCGGGCGCGGGAGCTGCGGGGGCGTAACCGCCCTGGTCGTAGCCACCCTGGCCACCACGGGAGCTCATAAACTCGATCTCATCGACGATGACCTCAAGCTTGCTCCGGCGCTGGCCGTCGCGCTCCCAAGAGCTGTAGCGCAGCTTGCCCTCGATCGCGACCTTGTTTCCCTTTGCCAGGAAACGGCTCACGGCCTCGGCGCGGGTGCCGAACATGGTGCAGTCGACAAAGTTGGGATAGTCCTCCCACTCGCCAGTCTGCGCGTTGCGGCGACGATCGTTCACGGCGACGCCAAAGGACAGAACCTGGGTTCCGCCGGCGGTGGCGCGCAGCTCGGGATCGCGGGTGAGGTTACCGGTGATGTTCACTCGATTGATGCTCATAACTCACTACTTCCTCTTGGGGCACAAGCCCAGTCCAAAACGACAGTCTTACTCCTGGTCGTCGCGACGGACGATCATGTGGCGGACCACAGCGTCGGTGATGCGCAGGACGCGATCAAGCTCGGCGATCTGGGTAGGATCTGCGTGGAAGTTGATGAGGGTGTAGTCACCATCGGTGAGGTCGTTGATCTCGTAGGCGAGCTTGCGCTTGCCCCACTCGTCAACGGAGTCGACCTTGCCAGCGCCCTCAGCGATCGTGGTATCGATACGCTTCATAACAGCGAGACGAGTCTCGGGGTCGAGCGACGGGTCAACAAAGAACAGCAGTTCATAAGCCTTCATATTGTCACCTCCTCTGGGCAAATGTGGCTTCAGGTCGTGAAGGTGCGCCTGAAGCAGGAAAAGACTTGGTAATAATATCTTTCAACCTTCCAGGCTGCAAGAATATGCAGCTACAACCTCATGACCTCCACATATGTCCATACTCACACGGCACTTCATGCGTCTTCCAACCAAATGCTGACCAAATGCTTGACGGATTTGTGGACAAGATACGGCGCTGCGGGGACAAACCGAATCAAACTGCAGGTCAGCAACTGCAAGGCTGTGGTCGCGAAACGCATACCAGTGGTTCACAACACCGTTCAACTATTTTTAAAATTGGTTCGGCGTCGTTTATAAATACCCATTTTGAACAATTTGCCGCATTCAGTCATGCTGGTCAGAGCCCGTTTTTGGCCCCCTAGATCCCGTCACGAAGCCAAGCGTTTCAAAAAATGCCAACTTTTCTGTTTGCACTTTGCGATTCCTCGTGTATACTGACTTTCGCATTTAACGGAGAGTTGTCCGAGTGGCCGAAGGAGCACGATTGGAAATCGTGTAGGCGTCAAAAGCGTCTCCAGGGTTCAAATCCCTGACTCTCCGCCAGTTAATTCCAAAGCAGGCCTTTGAGCCTGCTTTGTTTTTACCCCACGCGGAGGGGTGGCAGAGTGGTTGAATGCGGCGGTCTCGAAAACCGTTTGGCCTGTATAAGGTCACGAGGGTTCGAATCCCTCCTCCTCCGCCATTTTGGTTGAAAAAGCTCCCAGCAACGGGAGCTTTTTTTGTTTTGAGCCCCTTACATACAAATACGGCGGCGGAGGAGGGATTCGAACCCGCCCCTCCCTCAAAAACATGTACATCACCCTCCAAAAACGACATTTCTCGACATCTTTGGAGGCTGATGTACACCTTTGCATATTATGCTCGGCGGACGATCGACCGTTTTGCCAGCATCCGGTATATTTCCCCACCTCAACGGACATAAGAGTTGGGTATCGACTCAGAGCGAGAGGTCCCCAATGGATACCCCTGTTCTCATTTCGCATAAAACTGCATGGCTCGTCCATCACGCGCCACAAGGCCTGGTTCAAGCGGTCGCGCAACACGATTACCAGATAGGCGCAAGAGGTCTCTCCACCCAGCAACGCATCGCGCGCATACGACAGGCCCTCACCGACTGCGGCATTCCGCCCGATATGTTCAAGACTATCGATATCTCCGTAGTGTTTGCTTTCGAGCGAATTCGCACCAACGGTGTCACTTGCCATGTTCTCGGCCAAAGCCTACCCTACGGCCATATTGACGAGCTTACGCCCGGCATCTTTATCACCGACGAAGCCTTCACCTTCGTGCTCGCCGCCGAGTGGATGGATAGAATCGAATACCTCGAGTATGGCTACGAAGTTTGCGGCGACTATCGCATGGGCCTTAATCCCTCTGACCCTTATACCGAGCAACCAGCAACCACCTCCAAGGATGAAATTGTCGAGCTGCTCGATCAATACCCCGGCAAACCCGGTGCCACACGCGCGCGACTCGCGCTCAGACATGTCTACGACCACTCGGCCTCGCCTATGGAGACTGCATCGGCAATCGCCCTTTCACTTCCGACAAGCGAAGGCGGCGTTGGCATTCGAGGCATCGAGTTCAACCGACCGCTCGAGATCCCTCAACGTCTTTGGCATTGCACCAAAGCCCAAACACTCAAAATCGATGCCCTCATTACCTATAAGCGCAGAGAGCTCGGCATCGAATATAAGGGTGGCTTTCACGACGCGGTCGAACGTAAGGGAGCAGATGCGGAACGCGAAGCCGTACTTGCCCAAATGGGATATCGAATCGTTACGCTCACCTCGGCGCAATTTAGCAATCAACTTGCTTTTCATCGCGCCATGAATAGCATTCGCGAAGAGCTCGGTATGCCCCGCTGCACCGATGCCGATTATCAGCGAAAGCAAAACGAACTGCGCAAGGCACTTATCCGCAACTGGAAGGGCACGAAGGACATAGAGACGCCCTCCGAGTAACGTCGCCCGCTCGGCGCGCGCCAAAACATGTACATCATCCGCCAAAAACGACATTTTTCGACATCTTTGGAGGCTGGTATACATGTTTGGAACCTATGACCGCACCCAACCCCTACCGTTTGCCGAGCAATAGGGTCTCAATCGCCGCCAACCATGTACTATGTACGGGCATTGTCCAAACCTGCAACTCAAAGGATTCCATCTTGCCCGTCGTCGCCGCTATGACCGTTACCTCACACGCCACGGATGCCATGGTCGCCATCCCGTTTTGGCTCGAAATGTTCGCCGTCGTCGCGGCTTCAATCTCGGGCGTGTTGGTCGCGCGCGAGCACAAACTCGACCTGGTGGGTGCAGTTGCGCTCGCCGTGGTCTGTGGCTTGGGCGGCGGTCTTTTACGCGACATGACGCTGCAGGTGGGCAACGTCTACATCCTCAACCAGCCAATGGCGCTGCCGCTTTCCATTGCCACGGCAGCCATCATCTATATTTTCCCGGCAATCGTCGACAAGCCCGAAAAACTCATTCCCCTGCTCGACATCATCTCGGTCGGCATCTACGCCGCCACTGGAGCAGACAAGGCGCTGGTCTACGGCTTTGCGCCGGCGGTGTGCATCATGATGGGCTTTTTCACCGCGGTGGGCGGTGGCATGTTGCGCGACGGCTTTATGGGCGTGGTTCCGGGCATTTTCCAACGTACTAACTTTTATGCCATCGCCGCCATCGCCGGATCGACAAGCTATGTGTGTCTCGTTATGAGCGGCATCATGAGCAATGTCGCCGCGCTGGTCGTATGCGTTGTCGTGACCATGGGTCTGCGCTGGCTCTCGCTGCGCTTTGACATCAAAAGCCCCACCGAAGAGGACATCGCGCGCTTTTTGCACCGCAAAAAGTAGATTGCGCGGGCTCATCCTTCGAAATACAACCGAGAGGTTCTTTTAGAGCGCCCACGCGTTGGGTACCCTGTTAGATGCATATCGAGCATCTAACGAAGGATTCACTATGCCCCGCAATCAATTCCCGTCGACCCAGCGCTGTAAAGCGTGGGGCCGCATCACCATCCTATTCGCACTCATCGCGCTGGCGATCACCGCGCTTCCCACGGCGTCGTTCGCCGGCACAGACACCGCAGGCAACGTACTTGCGACCGACAATGACGCCAATTCGTCCGGCGTCGAAGGTGACCTGTACTGGGCAGGTCAGGCCCTCAACTTGGACGATGCGTCCATCGGCCGCGACATAATTGCAGCAGGCGAGAGCCTCTCCATCCGCGACTGCACGGTGGGCGGCGCCGTCCGCTTGGCGGCGCGCACCATCGACATTGCCAAGACTACGGTTGATGGCAGCGTGACCGTTGCCGGCCAGCATGTCGTGCTCAATTCCGACAGCACCGCCAACTGTTTCTATGCGATAGGCGAGACGGTTGCCCTGCGCGGCTCTACCAAGTCGGCAGCGCTTGCGGGCGATACGGTGACTATCGATGGCACCGTCGAGGGCGATGTCGAGGTTTGGGCCGATAAGCTCATCCTGGGCAAGAACGCCCACATCACCGGCACCGTGAACGCGCACGTCTCCGAGGACCCCGAGCGCGCCGCGGGAGCCGAGGTCGGTGCGCTCAAGATCGACCGCACCGAGAACGAAGATACTTCCACCGTTAACGATGTCATCGGCGGTATCGTCGCCGCGGCGCTTTCCACCTGCTTTGTCGCCCTACTGCTCGAACTCGTCTTTCCGCGCGCAACCGCCAGCGCCGCCGGCATGCTCCACCAGCGCCCCATGCCCCTGTGGGTGAGCGGTCTTCTGGGCACGATTGCTATCGTCCCCGCCGTCCTACTGCTAATTATCTCTATCGCTGGTCTGTCGCTTGCCGGAGCCCTCATGTGCGGTGTTATTGGCATCGCGTTGGTGTCGAGCGCCTTTGCGGGGTGCGCGATCGCCCGCATGGTCGGACACAACCAGAACCGCTACGCCATGGCAGCCGCGGGCGGCGTGGCCGCGGGCGCGCTTACGGCAATCCCCCTCGTAGGCGATTTCATCAGCGGCGTGGCCTTTGTCTTCACGCTCGGCTATGTTATCCAGATCATCTGGCGCAACGCTCACCTCAAGTCGCAACAGCCGGCTAATACGCCGGAACTCCCCACCGCCTAGCCGCCAACCACCACAAAGGGGACAGGCACCTTTGTGGTGGTGCAAGCGAACCTGTCCCCCTTGCACCAAAAAGGGCGCCGACCATCGCGGTCGACGCCCTTTCTTGTTAGTCGCTATAAAGCCCAGCGCCTATTTGTTGACCTGGCCGGCGCGGACGGCAGCCTTCTTGCGGTCGGTGGCGTTGAGCAGACGCTTGCGCAGGCGGATGTTCTTGGGAGTGATCTCGACCAGCTCGTCGTCGGCGATGTACTCCAGCGCCTCTTCCAGAGAAAAGGTGCGAGGCGGCACCAGCTGCACGGAGATGTCGGAGGTCGAGGAACGCTGGTTGCCCAGGTTCTTGGTACGGGCGATGTTGACGACCATGTCGCCTGCCTTGCTGCGCTCGCCCACGATCATGCCCTCGTAGCACTCGGTACCCGGCTCAACAAACAGCTGGCCGCGCTCCTGCAGCGTACCCAGGGCGTAGGCAACGGCCTTCTCGGTGGTCATGGAGATCATGGCGCCGTTCTGACGGTTGCCGATCTCACCGGCGTAGGGACCGTACTCCAGGAAGGTGTGGTAGAACACGCCCTCGCCGTGGGTGACGTTCATGATGCGGTTCTTAAGACCCATGATGCCGCGGGTCGGGATCTTAAACTCGAGGTGCGTCACGATGCCCGAGGTATCCATGCTCGTCATGATGCCGCCGGAGGTACCGAAGACCTCAACGACCTTGCCCGAGTACTCGTCCGGGCACTCGACAACAGCCTGCTCGACGGGCTCCATCTTGTTGCCGTTCTCGTCCTTCTTAAACAGAACGCGGGGACGGCCGACCTGGAACTCAAAGCCCTCGCGACGCATGGACTCCATCAGGACGGACAGGTGCAGGATGCCGCGACCCGAGACCTCGACGCCGCTCTTGTCCTCGAGCTCCTCGATCTTCATGGTCACGTTGTTCTCGGCCTCGTTGAACAGGCGCTCCTTGAGCTGACGGGCGCCCACGATGTCGCCGTCGCGGCCGACGAGCGGGGAGGTCGAAGCCTCGAAGACGATGGACAGGGTCGGCGGGTCGATCTCGATGGGCTCGAGCTCGACGGGGTTCTCGGGGTCGGTGTAGACATCGCCGATATCGGTGCGGTCGATGCCCACGACGGCGGCGATGTCGCCGGCGCCGACTTCCTGGCACTCGGTGCGGCCCAGGTAGTCGAAGGTAAAGAGCTGCTTGACGGTAGCGATGGCGCTGGAGCCGTCGTTCTTGACAACCAGGATCTGGTCGCCCTGGTGGATGGTACCGGAGTACACGCGGCCGATGCCGATACGGCCAACGAAGTTGGAGTGGTCGATGGTCACGCACTGCATGGCCAGCGGGGCGTTCTCGTCAACCTCGGGCGCGGGCATGTCGTCGATGATCATATCGAGCAGCGGATACATGTCCATGTTGCCGTCGTTGGGATCAAGACGGGCAAAGCCATTCATGGCGCTGGCGTAGACCACGTGCTCCATGGCGAACTCAAGCTGGTCGTCGGTGGCGCCCAGGTCGGCCATAAGGTCGAGGCAGTCGTTGTAGGCCTTCTCGGGGTTAGCACCCGGACGGTCAATCTTGTTGATGACGATCATAATCTTGAGGCCGGTGTCGATAGCGTGACGCAGCACGAAGCGGGTCTGGGGCATGGGGCCCTCAAAGGCGTCGACCAGCAGCAGGGCGCCGTCGGCCATACGCAGCACGCGCTCGACCTCGCCGCCAAAGTCGGCGTGGCCCGGGGTGTCGATGACGTTGATCTTGACGTCCTTGTACTCGATAGAGATGTTCTTGGCGAGAATCGTGATGCCGCGCTCGCGCTCCTGGTCGTTAGAGTCCAGGACGCGGTCCTCGACCTGCTGGTTGGCACGGAAGGCGTCCGTGGCACGCAGGAGCTTGTCGACCATCGTCGTCTTGCCGTGGTCGACGTGGGCGATGATGGCGATGTTCCTCAGATTGTCTACGCGCATGTAGTTCCCCTATCTTCTATCCATATACAAACGGCACGCGTATGCGACCCGCCCAGCAACACAACGCTCAGCGGGAATATTGAGCCTTTTACCGAAAACTCGTTTATTTTAGCGATTTTAGATAAGAGGGGTTTCCTCACCTGCAGGTTCAGGGTCGCTCCACATAAAACCATCGCCGGCACCCATGCCCTCATACAGCACGTATGCCGAAAAACCACTCTCGAGCGTGGTTTCGAAGAAGCTCACGAGCAGAGCATCGTGATAGCCGCCATCAATCTCAACGCAGCCGGTGTAGCCGATGGCATAGCGGGCGATACGGCCCAGGCCCTCGTCCTTAAGACCCATCTTGTGCTCGGAGATAAAGTTGGTAGCCGCCTCGAGGCACGCCTCTTCGCCATCCTCATCGAGCGCCGCCAGATAACGGTTGGAAGCGGCATCCTCAATTGCCACGACCACGCCAGGGTTTTCACCGGCGGCCAGGTCGTCCAAGAACGCACCGATCAGGTCACACACCATGGCGTCGAGCTCGGCGGAGACGTTACCGGCGTCCTGCATATCCTGTGCCATCTTTAGACCTTCCCATCGAGTCTGGCGTCGTTACAGTTCTTGCGCCTCGGCGGCGATCTTGGCGGCAGCGTCGCGGGCGCGCATCATATCCATCGCGCGCTTGTCGAGCACCTTGATCTGACTGGTCAGCATTACCGCATCGACCACGCCCCAGATCACGAGGCCCGTAGAGATCGAAAACCCAAGCGCACCAACTGTACCACGAAGGCGCGAGCAGATTGCCGCGACAAGGGCGGAGATGACAACCATCTTGATAAACGAGCCGCGGCGTTCGCGAAGCGTGCGGGCCTGCGTCACATAGGCAATGCGAGCCGCCTCAGAAGCCTCCGAGCGCATCTGGGCCTCGCGGGCGATCGCAGCCGCCTCGGCCGACATACCGCCGGCCATCAGCGAACACTCCGCATCCTGGCCGCCCCGCATTTAGAAATCATCGGGGGAGAGCGTATGGACGAACTCGTCGAACTTCTCGAACTCCTGCTCGTCGTCGACTTCCTCGGCGTGGGTAGAAACAGTGCCCAGGCGATTCATGATGTCGTCCTCCACAAACATGGGGGCATTGCTGCGCACGGCAAGAGCAATGGCATCACTGGGACGGGCGTCGATCTTGCACTCGTCACCATCGGCCAGTACGACGATCGTCGCGTAGAACACCGGCGGCTCGGCGCGAACGATCTCGATGCGCTCGAGCTTGGCGCCCAGGGCGCCAACAGTATCGAGCAACAGGTCATGGGTAATCGGGCGCTCGGCTCGGCCGCTATCGATGCCACGGCTGATTGCCGCAGCCTCAAACGAACCAGTCTGAATGGAAAGGGAACGCAGCGGCGCGGGCGAGTCCGATTTGCTGCTGCGCTCACGAAGCACGATAAGCGATGGCACGGGACCGGCGGCCATGACGATGGTCTCTATGTCGACACGAACCATGGAACACCTCCGGTACGTAGCGGTTAACACGCGGCAGCCCGCCGCATTGAATAGCTATACTACCCAATCTTTCGCACAGCACACAAAACCAAAATGAGATTTATCGCAGACAAGAAAAAAGCCCCGAGGCAACGCCCCAGGGCTCTTCACAGTTTTGATGGTGGACCTGACAAGATTCGAACTTGTGACCTCCCGGTTATCAGCCGGACGCTCTAACCAACTGAGCTACAGGTCCATCATGGTGGAGGTTAGGGGGATCGAACCCCTGACCTCAGGCTTGCAAAGCCCGCGCTCTCCCAGCTGAGCTAAACCCCCACGGAGACAGTAATAAACACCCCAGCGGCGACTCGGCTCTCGCTGGGGTGTTTATTGCGAAAGAAAGTGGTGGACCTGACAAGATTCGAACTTGTGACCTCCCGGTTATCAGCCGGACGCTCTAACCAACTGAGCTACAGGTCCATCGCGCAAGGGATATATTAGACGAGTCGTTACGCGCGCGTCAACAACTTTTTTGAAAATCTTTGAGGGGTGTCGGCCCGGCTGCCCGGCGGCATGCGAAGTCGCCTGCTCGGACAGTCCTGCTCGCACGGAGAGCACATTAAG
>NZ_QSGH01000049.1:0-1064 GCF_003468085.1 Collinsella sp. AM41-2BH | reverse complement strand
GCCGGGCCCTTACGCCAGCACGCCGAAGAACGCGCCGACGATGCCCACGACCATGGTGGCCACGATCAGCACCATGGGGTTGATCTTCTTGGACAGCAGCCAGTAGTACAGCCAGAAGGCGAGCATGCCGAGCATGCCGGGCATGATGCCGTCCAGGATGTCCTGGAGGGTCTGGGCATCCTCGCCCGAGCCGATGGCCACCGGGATGCTGGCCCAGAACATGTCCTTGCACATGGCGCCCACGACCATGACGCCCACGATTCCCACGCAGGTCATGACCTTCTGCATGAGGCCGGTCCTCTGGGCCTCGTCCAGGAAGCCCACGCCCAGCTCGTAGCCCTTGACGGCGCCCCAGACGCGCAGCGCGAAGCCGGGGACGTTGTAGATCAGCAGGAAGGCGATGGGGCCGAAGGGGTTGCCGGCCTGGCACAGGCTGATGCCCACCGCGGCGGCCACCACGCGCAGCGTCGACAGGAAGATGGAGTCGCCGATGCCGGACAGCGGGCCCATGAGGGCGGCCTTGACGTCGTTGACGCTCTCGGGCTCGATCTCGCCGCGGGCGACCTTCTCCTCCATGGCCATCGCGATGCCGCCGACGAACGGGGCGAACTGGACGGTGATGTTGAAGAACGCGCAGTGGCGGTGCAGGGCCTCGGCGTAGTCGTCGGGGCGGCCGGCGTAGATCTTCTTGAGCATGTTGGCGACCATCAGGCAGAAGGCGATGTTCATCTGCTTGTAGTAGGTCCAGGAGAACTCCATGCCCAGGGCGCCGGTGTTGAGGGCGCTCTTGACGAGGTCGGAGCGCGTGATCTTGTTCTCGGGACTAGAAGTCATCGTCCTCATCCCCTTCCGCGGAGAGCTGGGGCTGGGCTCCGCCCAGGCCGAGCAGGTCGAACTTGTCGATGCCGATGATGATGGCGATCAGGGCGACGCCCAGGACGGGCACGTTGGCGTAGGAGCACAGCAGGAAGCCCAGGAAGTAGAAGGGCACGAGCTGCTTGGTGAGCACCAGGCGGCCGAGCATGGCGAAGCCCATGGCCGGCAGGATGTTGGCGGCAACGCCG
>NZ_QSGH01000048.1:0-1267 GCF_003468085.1 Collinsella sp. AM41-2BH | reverse complement strand
GGCCCGAAAGAAAGGTAGGAGGCCATGACGAAAGGTCTGCACGTGCCTTCCGAGATCGGCAAGCTCAGGAAGGTCTGCCTGCACCGTCCCGGCGACGAGCTCCTCAACCTGCCGCCCGACGAGCTCGAGCGACTCCTGTTCGACGACGTCCCGTTCCTGGAGGTCGCGCAGCAGGAGCACGACACCTTCGCCCAGATCCTTAAGGACCAGGGCGTGGAGGTGCTCTACCTCGAGAACCTCGTCGCAGAGGTGTTCGACCAGGTCCCCGGCGCCCGCGCCGAGTTCACCGACCAGTACATCGCCGAGGCAGGCATCCGCGGCCAGCAGATGCCGCAGATCGTCCGCGAGAAGCTGGACTCCATCGAGGACAACCTCGAGTTCGTCAAGAAGACCATGGCCGGCATGACCAAGGCCGAGATCGACATGCCCCTCACGGCGTCCACGACCCTCGACTCCCTGGTCAACTCCGAGTCCGAGTCCGACCTGATCATCGACCCGATGCCCAACCTCTACTTCACCCGCGACCCGTTCGCGGTCGTCGGCGAGGGCGTCAACCTCAACCGCATGTACTCGGTCACCCGCAACCGCGAGACCCTGTACGGCAAGTACGTCTTCAAGTACCACCCCGACTACAAGGACGTCTCCCTGTACTTCCGCCGCGACTGCCAGTTCCACACCGAGGGCGGCGACGTGCTGAACATCAACGAGAAGACCCTCGCCGTCGGCATCTCCCAGCGCACCCAGGCGGCCGCCATCGACGTCATGGCCCAGAACATCTTCTGGAACTCCGACTCCAAGGTCGAGCGCATCCTGGCCTTCGACATCCCGGTCTCCCGCGCCTTCATGCACCTCGACACGGTCTTCACCCAGATCGACGTCGATAAGTTCACGATCCACCCCGCCATCATGGGCACCCTGCGCGTCTACGAGCTGACCGCCGGCAAGAACCCGGGCGACGTGAACATCCGCCTGATTGAGGACACCCTCGAGCACGTCCTGGAGGACGCCACCGGCGTCGACCAGGTCAAGCTGATCCCCTGCGGCGGCGGCGACCCGATCGCGGCCTCCCGCGAGCAGTGGAACGACGGCTCCAACACCCTGTGCGTCGAGCCCGGCAAGATCTGCGTCTACGCGCGCAACACCGTCACCAACGACGTGCTGTACAAGGAGGGCCTGGACCTTCTCGTCGTGCCCTCCGCCGAGCTCTCCCGCGGCCGCGGCGGCCCGCGCTGCATGAGCATGCCCTTCTGGCGCGAGGACCTCTAAG
>NZ_QSGH01000047.1:0-1397 GCF_003468085.1 Collinsella sp. AM41-2BH | reverse complement strand
TGCTCCGCCCGCCGCCCGGCACCTCTTCCCAGACTCAGCCGGACGGTCGGTCCGTCTATTCCGTTTTTCTTCTAGGCTAGGCCAGCGGGGCATCGCCCCTCTCTGCGCGCGCCCTCTCGATGAGCCCCGGCGTCAGGTCGAGTTCCCCGATGGGCACGTCCCCCACGCCGTAGGCGTCCAGCAGCGCCGCCGCGTCCTCCCCGAGCATCGCCCTGAAGGCGCGCGCGGGCGTCGCGAAGCCGAGCGCGCCGCGGGGCTCGGAGTTCACGTGCGACATGGCCAGCGCCAGGTCGGCCGGGGCGAGCCGGTCGAACCTGATTCCGGCGCCCTTGGGCAGCAGCTTCCTGATCTCGACGTGGTTGCGCTCGCAGGCGCCCTTCTGGTCGCTGCGCCTGGGGTCGCAGTAGAACAGCCTCGTCTCGCCCGGCCCCTCGCCGAGCAGCGCCGCGATCGCCGCCTCGTCGGAGAACTCGGCGCCGTTGTCGGTGAGGACGGCGCGGAACACGCGGCGCGTCCCGTCGGCGCCGAGGATGGCCCGGACGCCCTCCAGGGCGTCCGCGACGCACCCGGCGGTCTTCTCCTCCAGCGGCAGCGCGAGCTGGAGCCTGCTGGGGCGGTGCAGCAGCGTGAGCAGGCAGGCGGAGTCCTCCCGGGCCCCCTCGACGGTGTCCATCTCCCAGGCCGCGGCGCACGCGTCCTCCCCGAGGGCGAGGAACGCGGCATGCGACCTGCGGGCGGAGTGGCGGGTCGCCGCCCGGCCCGCGGCGCGCTTCCTCGGCCTGTAGCCGACCTTGCGCCTGAGCTCCATGTTGGTCATGCCGTCGTAGCCCGCCGAGACCCAGCGGTAGATGGTCGACGGCGACAGGTCCACCGGGCCGCCGTTGCGCGCCGCCATCTGCTCGGGCGACAGCCCCCGGCGCAGGCAGTCCCTTATCGCCTCCAGCCTGGCCGCCGCGGCGGGCTCGTCGGCGTCTATCCCGCGCCTGGACGAGACGAGGACCGAGTCGGCGCACAGCTGCGCGGCCCGGGCCTCGTAGAAGACGTGGGGGCGGCGCTTGCAGCCGATCGCGCGGTACCGGCCGCAGCCGTTGCAGCATCGCGGCCACGCCGCCAGGCGCGGGCAGGCCGCCGACAGGTCGGCGGAGGCGTCCACGCGCTCGCCGCGCCTGGCCTTCGGCGCCGTCACGAACCTGTGCGACGCCACCTCGGCGCTCACCGTCGAGGGCGACCTGCCCAGCTCCCTCGCGATCTCCCTGCACGACGCCCTGCGCTCCAGCATTCTCTGGACCGTGTCCCGCTCGTGCCTCGTGAGCCTTCCGTAGGCCCTCGGGACCGCCCTTGCGGAGCCGCTCTTCTTCTTTCCGGACATGCCGTCCTCCGATCTCCCGGGGCCGGCC
>NZ_QSGH01000046.1:0-1403 GCF_003468085.1 Collinsella sp. AM41-2BH | reverse complement strand
GGACGGCACCGAGCCGTCGCAAGACTTGAAGAAGGGGGGGGCCTCGCGGCCTCCCCCTTTTTTGCGTTTACGGGGCGTGAATGACTCAATTACACCAGACGATCTTGTTGTTTTCGGTATTGAGCCTTTATTTAAAGAAAATAAATCGTATAACAAGGGCAACTGCTATGGCCGCAATGATCATAAGCAGGATTGTCAGCTGATGCTGCTTGCGTCGTTTACTTGACGAAACGAAGATTGATTTTCCCTGTTTTGGAGTCTCGAGATAGCGAGCCGAATGCGTCAAGGTTTGCTTGGGTCGAGGCCCTCTTTGTTGATGAGCGGCGGATGCTTTCATCGGCTCATCACTAACTGCGCTGTTTTTAGATAATGGTGCGTCTTTCAGATATACAGGGTCTCCCGAGGCAACGCCCATATGTTTACGTCCCGTTTGGGCTTCTTCGAGCGTTTGATATCGGTTTCTTGTCACATATTTGGGCTCTGGGCCATTGATGGGCTCTTGCGAGATGTGGGGGCGATGGAATCGAATCGGTTGCGGGCTGGATGCTTCGTCCTGCTCCGGCATAAACGTGTTGTCCTGTTTTTGATCGTCCATGATGCCCTTAGCTCGTCATCAATATCGTGTATGCGCCCATTGTAAGCCAGCCGTCTAGTTTTGATGGGATTGCATACATTATTTAAGCCTTCGTTCAAATTCCGTTTATTAGAGAAAACCTTAGTCAACCAGACTTAGATATGCTTATATCAATAGACTCAAAAAACTTTATAGTCGATGTATATATAAGAAGCGGCTGGGCATATATAACAGCGTCAAAAGAAGTCCCAGTCACCTAGAAGATGACTCGGCAGTCCTTAAAAGGAGTGGTAAACATGGCAAGCATGGTTCCTTATCGTTCGGTTTTTGGCGTTCGTCCTTCTGCTAGCTCGCTGTTCGATTTGTTTGATGATATGACCGATCTTGCAAACAACTCGATTGCTTCCAAGGCGTTCCCCGTTGATGTCGAGGACAAGGGCGATGGTTATGAGGTCAAGGCCTATCTGACCGGCGTCGCTAAGGATGATATCGACGTTGAGCTTAACGAGGGTCGCCTGTCGATTAGCGTGAACGTTGTGGAGGACGAGGAGAACGAGGGCAAGAACTTCCTGCAGAAGGAGTTTAGCTCGTACAGCGCGACGCGCGGCGTGTATCTGAAGGACGCTTCGAGCGAGGGCCTTTCGGCTAAGTATGCTGACGGCATCCTGACCGTTACGGTTCCCAAGATTGTCGAGAAGAAGAACGTTACGAAGATCTCCATCGACTAACGATGGCTCTGCTTCAATCGAGAGTATGAGTTAAGGGGGGGGCTGGGAAGTGATTCCCAGCCCATTACAGTCTGAAGTGGGCCACCGATAAATTTCGATGG
>NZ_QSGH01000045.1:0-1538 GCF_003468085.1 Collinsella sp. AM41-2BH | reverse complement strand
ACAGACACTATGACCCAATCCGAGGGCACTAAAAAGATAGGAGCCCCCGCTCGTGACCGCGGGTCGGGGCTGCGACAATGATGTTGAAGTGCCATAGGCGCAGCCGCGCCGCAACGAGGTTGGGAGGCTCCCATGCCAAAGTATTCTACCGCGTTCGGGATGGACGTCCACCTGAGGTCGACCACCGTCTGCGCCCTCGACGCGGACACCGGCGAGGCCGTGACGAGGAGGTTTCCCGGCAACCCCTGGGGCGAGATCGCCGGGTGGATGGATGGGTTCCCCGGGCCGTCGCTCGCGGCCTACGAGAGCGGCTACCTCGGCTTCGCCCCGCAAAGGGAGCTCGCCGGGCTCGGCGTCGAGTGCGTCGTCGCCGCGGTCTCGAAGATCCCCAGGTCGGCCGCCGACTCGGCCTCCAAGAACGACAGGAACGACGCCGCCAGGATGGCCAAGGCGATACTCGCCCACGACATCTCCCCCGTATGGGTCCCCTCCCCCGAGGTCGAGGGCATCAGGGACCTCGCCGGCGCCTACGACGGGGCGACCGCGCGCCTGGCGACCGCCAAGCAGCGGCTGCTCGCCTTCCTCGCAAGGCGAGGGTTCGTCTACGGCGGCACCACGCCCGCCGGCAACCCGAGGAAGTACTGGACCTACGACTTCCTGAGGTGGCTCGACAAGGTCAGGCCGGAGGACGATGGCGGGGTTCGGACGCTCGCCGCTCTGAGGAACGAGGTCGAGGCCGCGGCGGAGGCCCGGGCGGACCTGCTCTCCGAGTACGGGGCGGCCGTGGGTGCCAGCCCGATCGCCGCGGAGGTGGCCGCCCTCCAGTCGATCAAGGGCTGCGCCTTCGCGCTGGCCGCGGCCTTCTCGGCCGAGGTCGGCGACTTCACGAGGTTCCGTTCCGGAAGGCAGGTCACGGCCTATTTCGGCCTCGCGCCGAGTCAGAGGTCGAGTGGCGACTCCGTGCGGCCCGGAGGCATCAGCGGTGCGGGCAACGCGCTCGTGAGGAAGCTGGCCGTTGAGGGCTCATGGTGCTACGCCGCGGCACGGCACCAGCCGAAGCTCATGCCGAGGGACACGGGCGTGCCCCTCGAGATAAGGATGCACGGGAGGAAGGGGTCCGAGCGGCTCCTGCGGCGGCGCGAGGAGATGCTCGCCCGCGGCATGCCCGCGGCGAAGGCCAACGCGGCCACCGCGGCCGAGCTCGTGAGGTGGCTCTGGGCCCTCGGCATGATGTGCCGGGAGGGCGCGGAATAGACATAGCCCCCGTCCCGGCGAGCCGGGCGGCCTTCGGGGATACCCCCTATTTCGCTGTGCGCGCGGAGCCCTCCGCATGCGCCTCGACAGACTTGGGGAACCCCGCCGAAGGAATGGAGTGCGGGCCGACAGAACGGTATCCGCGGATATGAGACTGAGCCGAAGGCGCCGATGACATGCCGGGGGCGGACCGGGACGGGTTAACGGCAGGCCCCGCCGACCGATTGCAAGCGGTCGGCGGGGCCATTGTGACTCTTGACAGCGGATTGGGTCATATGAGCGAA
>NZ_QSGH01000044.1:0-1590 GCF_003468085.1 Collinsella sp. AM41-2BH | reverse complement strand
CTGACGCTCCTATTTGGCAAGGTGTTTTTTAGAATCCATTTTGCGCTCGGCCTCGAAGGCCCGCCTGTCCCAATCGAGCGGAAGTCCGGCCTCGACCCATGCCTCGTAGGCCCTCCTTATGGGCTTGAGCTCCCTTTGGCCCCTCTCCAGCATCGAGATGTACTTCTCGCTGGTTCCCAATATCGACGCCGCCCTCGCCTGGCTGACCTTCGCCGCGCGCCTGGCCGCCACGAGCTCCGAGGCGTCCTCGGGCCTCCTGATCTCGTGCGGGTGCATCAGCGCCCGGTACGCCTCCCTGGCCACGTAGCGCTTGAGGCACCTCATGACCTCCCTGTCGCTCTTTCCCCGCCCCCTGGCCCTCTCGGCGTACTCGGCGGTCTCGGGGTCGCGCATGACCCTCTGCCTCGCGATCTCGTGCAGCGCGCTGTTCGCCTGCCGGTCGCCGCCCCTGTTGAGCCTGTGCCTCACGGTCTTGCCGCTCGAGGCGGGGATGGGGCAGGCCCCGCATATCGCCGCGAACGACGCCTCGGAGCGCAGCCTGCCCGGGTTGTCCCCGGCCGCGACCGCGAGCTTGGCCGCGCTCACGGGCCCGCACCCGTACATCGCCAGCAGCGCGGGGCAGTTCTCCTCCAGGGACGCCTCGATCGCGCGCTCCATGTCGAGCGCCGCGTCGCGCGCCGCCTCCCACAGGTCCGCCAGCGCGCCGAGCGCGGCGCCCAGCGCGCCCTCGGCGCGCACGGAGGGGAGCTCCTCCATCAGCCTCGGCCCTCCCATGCCGCGGAACCTCGACCTGAGCCCCTCCGGCGCGGTGGTGAGCAGCGACCTCGCGGTGTTTATCGCCGAGGTCCGCGCCTTCACCGCCCCGGAGCGCGCCGCGAGCATGCAGCGCACCCCGTCGACCCACCCGTCCTGGCTCTTGGGGGTCCCGAGCTTCGAGCCGGACATCGCCGCGCGGGCGGCCCTCTCCGCGTCCGCCTCGTCGCACTTTCCCTGCCCCGGGCGCCTCCTCTGCATCCTCGCCGGGGAGAGCGCCTCGCGCACGGGCATCCCCAGCGACGCGAGGTGCCTGGTGAGGCCCGCCCCGTAGGACGACGTCCCCTCCATCGCGACGCAGGCCGGCTCCCCGGCCGCCGCGATCGCCCCGGCGAGCGCCTCGTAGCCCGCCGCGTCGGCGGGGAACTGGCGGGACAGGACCTTGCGGCCCCTCCAGTCGAGGACGCACAGCCAGTGCGAGTCGGCGTGGGTGTCGACCCCGCAGAAGACCGGCCCGCGGGCGCCGGGTGTCGATTCGGTTCTCATGACTCGCTCCGTTCTTTCCGTGCTCGCCTGGACCGGGCAGACGGCACACTGACGGGGCGCGATAGAATGCGGTTGTTCGGGTCCGCGGTATCGCTCCATGCTCCTATTAGGTCATGCGGCGGTCTCGGCTCGCCGCGGCCCGCGCGGGACATGTCAGGAAACGAGGGCAGCCCTGTGGGCGCCAGCGGAATGTGGGGTCACCGCGCGGTCCGCATCTGATGGTGTCGACGTCAATGGTATACGGGTGCATCATCGACGTCTTCAATACAGAAAATATCAGTGCGGAATGTT
>NZ_QSGH01000043.1:0-1810 GCF_003468085.1 Collinsella sp. AM41-2BH | reverse complement strand
TGGCGAAGCCCATGGCCGGCAGGATGTTGGCGGCAACGCCGCAACCATCGATCACAAAGGACGGGATGAAGTCGAGCAGGCCTTGGATGGCGTCGGAGCCCAGGTAGAACGCGCCGGCACAGAGCAGGAAGTACTCGATGCAGCCCCAAATTCCAATTCCCCAATGAACGGCGTAGATGCCCTTGAGGTTCCCTTTAAGGGCAAACTTGTCTGCCATGTCGACAAACACGGGGAACAAGGCGTTGGTAATATTACCAATCGTCAGCGAAAGGACGGCGATGGGCATGGCAAGCGCGATAGCCGTCTCGGTACCCTGACCGAGCTGAATGGCAAACGCACAGGCGAGCACGCCACCGACGGTTTCGTTGGGCGGCACGTAGGCGCCAATGGAGATCGAGCCCATAAACAGCAGCTCAAGGCTTGCACCCACGGCAAGACCGGTCTGTAGGTCCCCCAGGACCAGGCCCACGAGCGGGCACAGGACGATGGGGCGGAACGCATAGAGCGAACCGAGCTGGTAGTCGAGACATCCAAACGCTCCGACTAAGCCGACGAGGATTGCTTGGGTAAGCATAGTTCCTCCCAATTAGGAATCTCGAACCGTCGCCACTCCCGTCGCGCGCGTTGTTGATATCAATTCCGGGGGTTCGATTACACGGCTCGAAGCGTACCTGGTGTGCTGCTAACACCCATGCCAGGTACAAATGATTTGATACCAATTATAGGTATGCAGGTTTTTACTATTTAATACCACTCGCTCAGCGGGGTGTTTTTTACCGTAAACGGCAGACGTATCCCATCAGGCACGCTCTTTGTTTCGATGGCGGACAAGCGCCACCAGAAAGCCATCGCCAAAGGCATCGGATGCCAAGTTGGCTACAATCACCAAAACGATAATCGCCGCGCCCAAAAACTCATTCCAGTGAAAGACCTCGCCAAAGAGGAGCGCCGACCAGCAGGGAGCGAGCACGACCTCGCTCATGCAGACCAAGTTGGCCGCAAACGCGTTGGTGCGCGCAATCCCCTTGGCATACAGCACGCTCGCAAGACCACTGCAAAAAAGGCCATGCACCAGCATGAGTCCCCACTCAAATGGTCTCACGGAGTCTAGGGCACCAGCAAAATAGACGATCGGCAGCATCGAGATACCGCAGGAGATGAGCGAGGACACCATGGGCGACGCATCGGGGCGAGAGTTCAAAAAGAAGCACAGCCCAAAGGTGGCGCCCGAAATGATGGCAAGCAGGTTGCCGAGCATGCCCTCGGGACTCAAATCACCCAAAAAGAAAAGTCCCATACCCGTAAAAGCAACCACCACGGAGGCAATCTTCGCAGGCGAGGGCAACGTGTGTGTTGCGAGCGATTGATACACGATAACGAAAATCATCGAGGTGTACTGCAAAACGATTGCGTTACCGACCGTCGTGAGCTGGTTGGCAAAGTTAAACGTGGTGCCCGTCACGAAGTTGCAGACGGCCACAAGGGCAATAAGACGGCTGACGCGGAGGACAGGCCTGCCGACGAGCAGGATAAAGAGTGCCATAAATATTGCCGTGACGGCACCGATCAAAAGAGCTGACTGCGAATTGGCGTGAACGAGGATGCCGATAAAGCTCCACAAGAGCGCCGTGCCAAATAGATACATCGCCCCGCTCACGCCATTGTCGGGTGGATTGTCAGATCGAATCACGAAGCACCTCCAGCTAGCTTTCGGTAATAAAAAACGGCGACCGCAATGGGTCGCCGTTTCCCTTGGGGGCAAATAATAGGCCGGGCCCTTACGCCAGCACGCCGAAGAACGCGCCGACGA
>NZ_QSGH01000042.1:0-1891 GCF_003468085.1 Collinsella sp. AM41-2BH | reverse complement strand
GCGCTGCATGAGCATGCCCTTCTGGCGCGAGGACCTCTAAGGTTTTCAAAGACCCGTACAGGTCTTACTACAAACATCTAGCTGCGATTAGATGTCTCCCATTGGGGCGGTGCGGATCTTTCGCACCGCCCCATTCATGTTTAATGACGCTAAATGAAGATCAGATAAGGTGGCCATGGATATCAAGACAATCGGTGTTGAGGAATGGCTCAACGTTTGGGAGAAGAGTGCTACCTGGGATATCGCTCAGTCGACGATCTCGTCGCTGACCATGGGCGAGCTTCGCGCACTGGACGAGCAGGACGGCGCCACGTTCTACGAGCGCCTGGATCGCGAGAAGATGAACTACGGCTGGATCGAGGGATCGCCGGAATTTAAGGCCGAGGTCGCCAAGCTGTATCGTCGCGATGTCAATCCCGATCACATTTTGCAGACCAATGGCTGCACGGGCGCCAACCTCAACGCCATCATGGCCGTTGTGGAGCCCGGCGATCACGTGATTGCCGAGTGGCCTACCTATACGCCGCTCTACGAGATTCCGCGTACGCTGGGTGCCGAGGTCGAGTATTGGGAGCTCCGCGAGGAGCTCGGCTGGAAGCCCGATATCGATGAGCTCAAGCGCTTGGTGCGCCCCAACACCAAGCTCATCTGCATCAATAACGCATCGAACCCCATCGGTACGGTGCTCGATGCCGATATGCTCGGCCAGATTGCCGAGATCGCCCGTTCGGCTGGCGCCTATGTGCTGTGCGACGAGGTGTACCTGCCGCTTGAGAACACCAAGGCCTTTATGTCGATGGCCGACATGTACGAGAAGGCCATTGTCACCAACTCGGTGTCCAAGACCTATTCGACGCCTGCGGCCCGCGTGGGCTGGGTCGTGGCCGACGAAGAGGTGTCCAACCGCATCCGCACCTACCGCGACTACACCATGATCTGCGGCGGCGTGTTCAACGATGCCCTGGCGACATACGTGCTCGAGCACAAGGACAAGATTCTCGAGCGCAATCGCAAGATCGTGTTTGGCAACCGCGATATCGCGCAGGCTTGGATCGATACGCAGCATCGCGTTTCCTGGACGGCCCCGCAGGGAATATCCACCTCGTTTATCCAGCTGGATATTCCCGAGGATGACGAGGAATTCTGTAAGCGCCTGTTGGCCGAGAGGGGAGCGCTGCTGGTCCCCGGTAGCCGCTTTGAGCTTCCCTGCGGCGCACGCCTGGGCTACTGCGCGAGCGAAGACGTTCTTCGCGAGGGCCTGAGGCTTTTGGGCGAGGCACTGGCGGAGTTCGATCGCTAGGGTTCCGACGATCTTCGAGGGCCTTATCCAAATTGGCCGAAGATAATCGAAAACGGACCCGTTTCCCTAGGGGAAGCGGGTTCGTTTTTCTATACCGAGAAGTCAAGTTGTTACAAATGGGGCCGTAAAGCGAGCCGGTATCCGCTGGGCCTTATACTGAGCTTCCGGTGAACGGTATCAAGCGTCTGGTAAACGGTAATTTGTTTATCAGAAATGAATAGGACAAACTTTTTTCTGAATAAAAATGAAAATGGTTGGGACGCGGCATGAATCGCTGATTCTATTCATAGCTATATTAGAAATATGCAATTTGAGGGTGGTTTAATAAAGTTAAGTTCCATTTGCTATTTGGATTGAAAACGCGTTTTAGCACGTAAATAAACTTTATTAAATCAAAGTGTGCCATGCGTGAAGTATATGTGTATGCCGTTCACCCCTCATATAAAACCGTTCGGGGGCGAGGTGGAAGTATGGACTGATTTTGGATATAAATATGTCGTCAGCAATAACGCCTCACACGGAGGGGCGCTAACGAATCGGCCCTGACAGGGGCCCGAAAGAAAGGTAGGAGGCCATGACGAAAGGTCTGCA
>NZ_QSGH01000041.1:439-2026 GCF_003468085.1 Collinsella sp. AM41-2BH | reverse complement strand
TCGTCGGCGCGTTCTTCGGCGTGCTGGCGTAAGGGCCCGGCTGCATAGATTTTCGTTGCAACCTGGAAAGGGGATGGAGCAGGCCTATGCCCTCCATCCCCTTTTTGTATAGAAGGAGTTCGTATGTTCGCGAAGGATCGCGAAGCAATGCGCCTGACGCCGGCAGAGGTCAGGCTGATTCTTATTGAGTCCCTGCAGTGGTGCGCCAACAACGCGGTCTACTTTTTGGGGCTTATCGGTGCGGCCACGTATGATTTGGCTGGCACGGCCTTTTTGGTTGCCGCCATTACGCTCGTGCGCAATCTTATGACGTCGGTGGGCAATATGGTGTCGGGCTCGGTCATCGATCGCTTTGGACCGCGCCGGACGTCGTTTGTGACGTGCGTGATTACGGCAGTGCTATCGCTTGGCGTGGGGTTGGCGCCGTTGTCTGTCCCCGGGCTTGTGTTTGCCGCGTGCGTCTTGGGACTTGCGGGCGGCTTTATCAACACCTGCACGCATGCGTTTCCGGGATACCTGGAGTCGACCACCGAGGGCCGTACCCGCGTGAACGGCCTCATGGTGTTCTACAGCAATATCGCCTATACCGCTGGCCCGCTGCTCGGCGGTGCCATCGTGAGCTGTTTTGCCACGCAATCGGTCTATCTGCTCATGGCGGGCATGATGGGTGTGGCGGCCGTGCTCTCCTTGGGCTGTCACGAGTGTGTTGCTCCTGCAAAAGGGGAGAAGCCGAAGGGCGGTATTTTGGGCGGCATGGCCGAGGGTGCGCGACTTACGTTTCGCGACCACGACCTGCGCCTCATCTTTATCTCGGGCTTTTTGGGTTTCTTTGCGTTTGGCGCGTTCGATTCGCTGGAGTCGTTGTTCTATCGCGATGTGCTCAACGTGGATATCGTCTGGCTGGGCTGGCTGTCCTCGGTCGTGGGCCTCACTTCCTCGGTGGGCGCGTTCATCCTGACCAAGCTTTCTGCCCGCCATGTCAACCTGCGATTGCTGCTCGGCGCGCTCATGGCCGTGGGCATTGGGTCCATGGTGTACGTGGGCACCGATATGCTGGGGGTCGCGATTATCGGTCAGGCGATTAACGGTCTGGCCTGGGGATTCCTGGAACCGCTGCAGATGATCTTGATTCAGGAGCGCACCGACATCAAATACCTGGGGCGCATTACCGGCTTTGTGCGTTTTGGCCTGATGAGCGCCGGCGTGCTGCCGCTGCTGGCGGCTCCGTTTTTGGCGGAGGCTTTGGGCGTTCAGGCGGTGCTGTTTGGGGCATCGACCATTATTGCGCTGGTAGGAACGCTGTTCTTTGTCACACAAGGGAGGCGCCAGAGGCGTTAGCTATACATTCAATTCTAATTTAATACCACTCACCAGAGAATTTCGACCGTTCACCGAGGATTGGAGCAGATTGATAAGTGGTATTAAAAACACATTAGGTGTATGTCTATAATTGGTATCGAAAAGAAACGCGATGTATAGAGTTGCGTGCAGGACAGAAAGGAAAAGCCATGAAGGAAACCGAGAAGATCGAGATCATGCACTTTAGCCAGGAGGGCTACGTCGAGGACGGCAAGAACGTCTACGAGG
>NZ_QSGH01000041.1:0-429 GCF_003468085.1 Collinsella sp. AM41-2BH | reverse complement strand
CCGGCAAGAAGATGACCGCGCTCGCCGACAAGGTCGCCGACGAGGGCTACGACGCCGTGTTCCTGATGGGCGTCGGCGGCACCTGGGACGAGCTCATGCAGCTCGAGTACCTCATGAACAAGTTCGGCGACCGCGACCTCGAGGTCTACCTGATCCACGCCGCCGAGTGGAACGTCATGGGCCACAAGCGCATGACCGAGAAGTCCGTCGTGCTCACCGCCTCCGAGTCCGGAACCACCCCCGAGGTCCTCGAGGCCGTCAAGAAGATGAAGGAAAAGGGCATTCGCGTCTACGCCATGACCAAGCCCGAGGGCCCCATCGGCCAGGCTGTCGGCGCCGAGAATTGCGTCAAGATGGCTTCCGATCATGGTAACGGCGGCTGCGAGATGGGCTACTACCTCGCCGACTGCTTCGGCCTGCGCCTGCTCA
>NZ_QSGH01000040.1:0-2290 GCF_003468085.1 Collinsella sp. AM41-2BH | reverse complement strand
TGTTAGCGTCAATATATTTTTCACCATTTTCACCAACGTATTTTCGCCAATCGCGCCAACGCGGATGCGCCGGATTCGCCAACGCGGATGCGCCGCTTTCGGCGTCTAGGCCCCCTCCTCCTTCCCGTCCTCACCGCCGATTGATACGTCCTTCAGGCGGTACGACCGTCCCGTTATCTTGATCATCGCGCAATGGTGGCAAAGCCTGTCGGCCACCGCCGAGGCCGTGACGTTGCTGCCGAACACGTCGCCCCACCTGCCCACCGGCACGTTGGTCGTGACGATGGTCGACCGCTTTAGCGCGTAGCGCCTGTTGACCAGCTGGAACAGCAGGTCGGCCCCCTCCTTGCCGATGTCGAGGTAGCCGAGCTCGTCTATTATCAGCAGGCTGCAGTGCTCGTAGAACCGCATCCTGCGCGCCAGCGCCTCCTTCGCCGAGGCGTGCTTGAGGTCCTCGACCAGCCTCGAGCAGTCGGCGAAGTACACCTGCTTGCGGGCCATCACCGCCTCGTGGCCTATGGCTATCGACAGGTGGGTCTTGCCGACGCCCGGGCTGCCGACGAGCACGACGTTGTCGCCGCGGTCGATGAACTCGAGCGTGGCCAGCTGCTCGACCAGCCCGCGCGGCACGCTCGGCTGGAAGCCCCAGTCGAAGTCGGCCAGCGTCTTTATGTAGGGGAAGTTGGCCATCCTCGTGCGGCGCTCGTCGTCGGCGCGCCGCTTGAGGGCTATCTGGGCGTCGGTGAGCTCGAGCATGGCGTCGACCAGGCCCTTCCTCCCGTCGGCGACGAGCCTGACGTACTCGGGCACCGACGACGCCATGCCCTCGAGCCCCAGCTCCTCGAGGTTGGCCGCCAGGCGGTTGAGGGGGCTGGCCTGCACGGCGGCGCTCACAGCGAGCCCCCTATCGAGTCGAGCAGGCCGAGGTTGGCCGCGGCGGCCGCCTCGATGTCGCCGGCGGCGTCGCCGAACCACCGCTTGCCGGCCATGGCCTCGGCGTAGTGCGCCGGGTCGTAGGCCGGCCCGCCCGCCACGTGCGTGGCCACCAGCTCGCCGCCGACGTAGCAGTCCATCGCGCCGCCGGGCATGCAGACGATGCGGGCGGGCCTGCCGATGCAGCGCCTGGGCACCGACATGGGCTCGCCGTGCGCGCTCACCAGCATCGTGGCCGGCACCCTGGCCACGCGCACCACGTCGCCCATCGCCTCCTCGAGGGCGCGCAGGTTGCCGACGGGCAGCAGCGCGCCCTTCTCCTCCATGAACAGCGCGGAGGGAGGCAGCCCCGTGGTCTCGTTGGGCTCGGAGTTGCTGGCGTCCTCGATCCGCGCGACGATCTCGTCGATGTCGTCCCAGCCGTCGAAGTCGCCCTGGTAGGCCATGAGCCGCGACAGGAAGCGGTTCGACGACTCGACCTTGCCCTTCGTCTGGGGGCTGCGCGGGCGGCACAGCTTCAGCTCGAAGCCGGCGGCCTTGGCGAACTCGTACGCGCGCTGGACCTTGAGGCGCCGGCCGCCCTTGATCGTCACCAGGGCGGACATGTTGTCCGTGACCCACTCGCGCGGCACGCCGCCGAGCCTCGCGATCGTGGCGTACATGCACCTGACCAGGTCGTCGGTCGTCCTGGTCCTCGACCGGATGAATATGTGCCTGCGGGAATGGCCCAGCGTCGCCGCGAACACGTTGAACTCGAACAGCTCGCCGTCGCGGTTCGCCATCTTGACGGACTCCTTCCAGTCGAACTGCAGCTGCAGTCCGGGCGGCGTCTCGAAGCGCGGGTGCGGCTCCGGGCCGCCGGAGGCCCCGACGGCGATGCCGTTCTTGCGCATGAACTGGGTGAAGGCGTTGTAGCCGGCCAGGTCCTCGCCGGGATACCTGTGCAGCAGCCACTCGTGGATGCCCTTCTTGGTGACTCCCGGCAGCTGCGCCTTGGCGGCCACCTCCTCGATGTGCGCGTCGAACGAGCCCGCCCTGTCGCCGCGCCCGTCGTGGGGCCGCCCGCCCTCGGCCCTCCAGTACGACGCCACGGTGTGCCTGTCCTTGCCGTAGCGCTTCGCTATGTCGCTGAAGTTGGGCTTTATGCCCGCTTCCCTGTACATGTCCAACTCTCCGATCAGGTTCTTCTCCGCCACGGCCCGCTCCTCCCGAAAGCATCGTTCGCTCGTCGATCGAAGCGTAAGCCCCGGCGTTGGTGGAAATGGTGAAAATGCGTTGGCGCAAATGGCGGGATTGCGTTGGCATGATTGGTTGTTGAGCGTTGGTCAAAATGGTTGTTTTTACAGTAGCGCTAACA
>NZ_QSGH01000004.1:63790-159033 GCF_003468085.1 Collinsella sp. AM41-2BH | reverse complement strand
CCATCAGCTCAATGTGTTCGGTTGAGATCGGAAATCAACCCCTCAATGTGCGCCGCACTTCGCACTTTTGTTACCGATCGCGTCACGTATATTTTCGCCAAGCAAAATTGACCCGTCGAAAGGACCGTTATGGATACCAAGCAGCAACTCGTCAATGCCCTCGCAGGCCTGGGCTCAACCATTACCGAAGCTATGGATGTCATCGAGGGCTTTGTCCCCTGCGGACATCCCGCCCTCACGGTATCGAACGCACTCGTCGCGCTGGACGTTGACGATGATGCAGCTCTCACTCAGCAGCTTGAGACCGTCGAGGGCTTTATCGACCACGTGAGTGAGAACCGCGGCGTGGCCGCCTACCACGGTATCGAGGTCGAGCTCGCGGGTCCCAAGGCCGATCTGTTCGCAGCAATCCGCGAGGTAGGCGCCCTTATGCAGACCGCAGGCGTCAAGAACACCCAGGTCAACGAGTGGGTCTACCGCAGTCTGGCAGCACTCGACAGCTCCAACGAAAAGGCAGCCGAGCAGCTCGCAGAAAGTCCCACCATCAAGGCCGAGCTTTTGTAAATAGCAGACGCGGGCCCCTTGGCGCATCGTCGTCCAAGGGGCCCGCGAACAGCTCGCGTCAACCGATAGCCGTGCCGCCGCGTTTGGCCAAAGCAAGAATCGGCATCATTTGACGAGGTGTCTTTGCTGCAAGATTGGCATGTTCGAGCAGTTTTCGATCGTTGGTCACCAAGTAATCAACCTGGGCGCGTTTGCATGCGGCGAGTACCAAGTTGTCCTCGTAATCGCGATGGAGCGCTAAGTATTTGTCGGCCAGCCAAAGGTCCGACGCATCTGCACCCACGGCCGTGGCGTTTTCGGTCATGTTCCGAACAAACGCCAGCGCCGCATCGCCAATCGCGCGGGCAGAAGCCTCGCCGAGCGCTCCCCCGCTGGCAAGAACGCTGCGCTTCAGTTCGTGCTGTACAACATACAGTACGTCCTTGGCGATATGCACCGGAAAGAACAGCAATGCCCCCGCCTCCGTCGCCTGCCCAATTAACGCGCGTGCGGCAAGCGACTCGGCATGGTCGGCGCAAAACGAATCAACCCATACGTTGGCATCCACCATTATTTTGAGGGGAGCCCCGCTCACAGGATCATCCCCTTTTGGCGATAGCGCTCGTCCATGGCTTCGGAATAGATTGTTTCCCAACCGCGATCGTCGGATACGGGCGACGTAGCGATGCCCAGGTCCGCGTAAAGCTGATCTGCCGCCGCCCATGATGCGGCGAACGGAGTATCGGGCGCGACGGTCTGCCGCCGGTCGTCGACGGCCGCAAGCACTTCCTCGCACTGCCCGCCACCCTGCGCGACCTTGGCCACCACCTTTTTGATGAGCTCGGGCAGTGACCCGCCCGAAAGCCGCAGCACCTCCTCGGCACGAT
Organism: Collinsella sp. AM41-2BH; assembly: GCF_003468085.1. Taxonomy (NCBI): domain Bacteria; kingdom Bacillati; phylum Actinomycetota; class Coriobacteriia; order Coriobacteriales; family Coriobacteriaceae; genus Collinsella; species Collinsella sp. AM41-2BH. Next base: position 157,603 of record NZ_QSGH01000004.1, on the reverse strand, counting down.
TCTTGACCTGGCGATCTACGCGAACATTCACCTGCGCCATGCCGCTAACAGCACCCACGTCGATCCCGCTCCCTTCAATTGCTAGCTCTGCTAGCCACACTATATAGAGAAGCTAGCACATGGTCAAACGCAAAAGGCCTGCGCCCAGACGACACCGATGCCGTCTGGGCGCAGGCCAGATAACGTGGGCGAACACGTCTGCTAACGCAGGTACGCCTTTGCGTTGCCCAGGCTGTAGGCAATCGTCGAGCCGTTGTGCAGCAGCGATGACGCTTGCGGGGTAATCGCGCCGGTAATGCCTAGCGCCAGCAGAGCCGAGTTGGTGAGCATCACCTTAGAGTAGGAGCTCGTCAGACGGTCGATGAGACCCTGGCTCATACGGCGCAGGCGCACGATCGCGGCAAGGTCCGTATCGGTCAGGATGATGTCAGCGACTTCCTTAGCGATATCGCTTCCGCCACCCATCGCCAGGCCCACGTCGGCTAAACCGAGCGCCGGCGAATCGTTGACGCCGTCGCCCACCATGGCGACGTGACGGCCCTCGCGCTTGATTTGCTCCACGTAGGCGTACTTGTCCTCGGGCAGCAGCTCGGCCTTAAACTCGTCGACCCCTGCCTCTCGCGCAATGCGCTCGGCCGTGCGCTCGGAGTCGCCCGTGAGCATAACGACATGCTTGACGCCCAGCGCATGCAAATCGGCGATGGCCTCGCGCACTCCGGGCTTAAGCGGATCCTCGATACCGAGCACGCCGACGACTTTGCCATCGACCGCCAGATACAGCGGCGACAGACCCTGCATCTGGGACTCAATTTGCTCTTGCGTCTCTGCCTCTAGCTGGGCATGCTCGTCATCGAACACAAAGTGAGCGGAGCCGATGATGGCGCGACGTCCCTCGATGGACGAAGCGATGCCGTGCGCCACGATGTACTCGACGGCGGCATGGCGTTCACGGTGCTCAAGCTCGCGCTCGCGCGCGGCGTTGACGACGGCGCGCGCCACCGGATGCGGGAAATGCTCCTCCAGACAGGCGGCAAGACGCAGTACCTCGTCCTCGCACCAACCATCGGTGGTGAGCACGCAGGCAAGACGCGGCTGTGCCTCGGTGAGCGTGCCGGTCTTATCAAACACTATGGTGTCGGCCTTGGCAAACGACTCAAAGTACTTCGCACCCTTGACCATAACGCCCATCTTGGCGGCATCGCTCATAGCGGTCATGACGGCAACGGAACCCGTGAGCTTGAGTGCGCACGAGTAGTCGACCATCAGCGCCGCCGAGGTCTTGATGAGGCTACGCGTGGTGAGAGCGACAAGACCCGCGAGCAAGAAGTTCCACGGGACGATCTTGTTGGCGAGGTCTTCCATGTGCGACTGGCCCTCGGATTTGAGTGAATCGGCCGTCTGCACGAGCGAGACGATCGAGCGGAGCTTGGTCTGAGCCGTGTTGGTGCGCACGCGCACCAAGATGCTGCCGTCTTCCACGACGGTCCCGGCGAACACGTCGTCGCCCACGCTGCGCTCGACGGCCAGTGGCTCGCCGGTCAGGGTCGCTTGGTTGACCATGGCGCTCCCCTGCTCGACCACGCCGTCAATGCAGATGGACATGCCGGTGCGCACGGCTACCAAGTCGCCAGGCTCAAGCTCGGTGGCGGCAACGCTTACCTCGGTGTCACCGACCACTTTTTGCGCCTTATCGGGCACGTCGAGCAGCGAGTTGATGAGCTCGTTTTCGCTCATGGCGCGCGTGTAGTCCTCGAGCAATTCGCCCACGTTAAGCAGGAACATCGTCTGGCCCGCGGTGTCAACATCACGCTTGACGAACGAAATGCCGATGGCCGAAGCGTCGAGCACGGGAACGGTCAGGCGCGGTTGCGCGAGCTCGTGGAGGGCGGCGCGCAAAAAAGCCATGTAACCGGCCACGACAAACACCGCACGCAGGGGCGTCGGCAAGAACCAGCGGCGCGCGTAGTGGGCGCCGATAAGTGTGGCAAGATCCATGACGAGTTTGTGCTTGCGTGGCTCAAGCTGCATCACGTAGCCCGACTTGGCATCGGCGATAGCTTGAGCATCGAGTGCGTCCAAGGCGTCGAGCACGCTCGCACGACACTGTTCGTCGTACTCCAGCGCCATCTGGCCAATGCGGCCATACACGCGCACTTTGCGCACGCCGTCGATTTCGCCGCCAAGCTTAAGAAGTGCATCGAGATCGCTCTCTGGCACAGGACCCGCCAATTGAAGACGGGTCCTGCCGGGGATCTCGCTAATAATCGAGAATCTCATAGTTTGTGCCTGGGAGCGTTACTCGGCTGCCTCGTCAGCAGCGGCCTCGCTCTGGGTGATGTAGGCAGCCTCGGCAACCATGTCATCGACATTGGCCTTGGCCTGCTCGACCATGTCCTGGTAGCCGTTCTTGATGCGCATGCCGCACGCAATGCCCTGCACGCAGGCATTCTTTACCGGAGCGCTGGTAAGCAGCTTGATGCCGGCCGTGCCAAGCAGAAAACCGCCACCGACAAGCAGGGTATTGAACGTCGACTTCTTCATGTTGCTTCTCCCTTTTGCCGCATTGGACGCGGCACGGTACCTCAGCACTCGAGTAAACAAGTTTGCTCGAGCACACTTTTGAAATACCTTAATTCTATCTAACTATCTAGGTCAGCCATGGCTAACCTTTTGAAAATTAACGATGCGGAGTAACCGATTGTCAATGTGACAAAGGGACTATCCCTTTGTCACATTCTTACAGCTGCCAGGTAGCTGCTTCCTTTTGCAGCGCCACCATGCGGGCGAATTCTCCACCTGCCGCCTTGAGCTGCGCCGGAGTGCCCTGCTCGGCAACCACACCATCCTTGAGTACAACGATTTTGTCGGCATTTTCTACCGTACGCATACGGTGGGCAATAACGATAACCGTCTTACCTGTAAGCAGACGGGAGAGTGCCTGCTGTACCACGGTCTCGTTCTCCACATCCAAACTCGCCGTCGCCTCGTCCAACAGCACGATAGGCGCGTCTTTGAGCAGCGCGCGGGCGATGGAAATGCGCTGGCGCTCTCCGCCGGACAGCTTGGAGCCGTTCTCGCCAATCATCGTGCCATAGCCCTGCGGCATGCGGCTCACAAACTCGTCGCAGTTGGCGGCACGCGCGGCAGCAAGCACTTCCTCATCGGTGGCATCACGACGCCCGAGGCGGATGTTTCCCATCACCGTGTCGTCAAAGAGCAGCACGTCTTGGAACACAATGGCGTAATCACGCAGCAGTACCTCGGGATCGACGCTTGCAACATCCACACCGCCCACGGTAACCTTGCCCGCGGTGGCATCCCAAAAGCGCGCGGCAAGGCGGCTCACCGTGGACTTACCGGAACCCGAAGGACCGACCAGCGCCGTAACTTCGCCTTCCTTGGCGGTAAAGCTCACATCGGTAAGAACTTTCTCGCCGGCGCGGCCGTCCTCGCCCGCACCATAGCCAAATGCCACGTGATCGAACACCACATCGTGGCCCACGGGCTCAAATTTCTCGCTACCCCGCGCCACAGGCTCTTCCATGATGGAACGCATGCGCTTGGCAGACGACTCGGCGGCAAACAGCTCGGACATTAACATTAACGCCTGGTCAAAGGGTGCATAGATACGGCTCACCATAAGCAGGAAGGCAAACATCACCAAAAAGTCGACCTGGCCGGAGGCGACCATCGCAGCGCCCGTGACCAACGTGGTGGCAATCCCCAGGCGCAGGATGGCAAAGGCGGAGTTGACCAAAAGCCCGTTGGCGAGCTCGCCTTTGGTGGTCTCGCGCTCCTCGGCATCGATCACGGCGTTGAGTCCCTCAAGATAATGGGCCTCCTGGTTGGTGGCGCGGATCTCGCGCACGCAGTCGAGCGTCTCCTGGATCGCCTCGGTGACCTTGACCTTCTCGGCGCGCATGCGGTCGAACACCGGGGTCATGGGCCCGCGTGTCAGATACAGCACGGCAAAGGCCACGGGCACGCTCCAAAACGCCGCAATCGCCAGCTGCCAGCAAAAGAACAGCGACGCCACGAACACGATGGCACTTGCGATGATGGCACCCCAAAGCTCTCCCAGCACATGACTGTAGGCATGCTCCATAGTCTGAACGTCGCCCATGATGGTTTCGGTTAGATCGGCCAGATCACGACGGCCGAAAAACGACAACGGCAGTTTGCGCAAGCGCTCGGCAATCCCCATGCGCTGCTTGCCGCATTCCTCGTAAAAGATGCAGTAGGTGTAGTAATACTGCTGCCAGTTAGAGGCAAAGAACATCACGAAAAAGACCAGGAGACCGCCCACGATAGGCAGTGCACTCGGCAGATCGGCCCCACTGGCGAGATGCTCGACAAAGCCGGCCATGACCAGGAATAAAAAGCCCATGCCGGCCATGGTAATGAGATTGGTGAGCGTGGTCCAGAAAATGCCGCGTTTTACGCCGGCGACGCCTTTATCGGATAGGAAATACTTCTTTTGGAATGAGGCGAACATTTATGCCTCGCCTCCCTTCGTGACGGCGGCATCCGCGGTCGCTGCAGTGATTTTCCAGCTCGCGGCCAGTTCGTATTCGGCCCACATCTTGGCGTATAGACCCTTTTGGGACAGCAGCTCGGCATGGGTGCCGGCCTCCTGCACGCTGCCCTGGTTGAGCACCACGATCTTGTCGGCCCCCACCACGGTCGAAAGCCGGTGCGCGATCATAATGACTGTGCGACCCGCCGCCAGTTTGCTAAAGGCACGCTGGATGAGCGCCTCGTTCTCGGGGTCGGCAAACGCTGTGGCCTCATCGAGCACCACGATAGGTGCGTCTTTAAGGATCGCGCGGGCGAGTGCCACGCGCTGTACCTCGCCGCCCGAAAGATATGCCCCTCCAGCACCGAGCATGGTGTTAATACCCTGCGGGAGCTTGGCCACAATGTCGTCGCACTGAGCTGCGGAGAGGGCCGCACGCACTTCGTCGTCAGTGGCCGTAGGCTTGGAGGCGCGCACGTTATCGGCAAGTGTTTGCCGGAACAGTTGGTTGGTCTGAAACACAAAGGCGACCTGGTCCATGAGCTCGTGCGGATCCATGTCGCGAACGTCTACGCCGCCCACAAGCACGCGACCCGAGGAAACATCCCAAAAACGCGGGATCAGGCTTGCGCAGGTTGACTTACCGCCGCCCGAGGGACCAACCAACGCAAGGGTGCTACCTGCGGGAACGCTAAAGCTCACATGATCGACGGCAGGCGCTTCGGCACCCTCGTAGGTAAAGCTTACATCCTCAAAGCGCACATCGCTGCCGATAGGGTGCTTGGGCTGGGCAGGCACGGAGAGCTGCTTGGAATCCATAACGCTTCGGATGCGCGCCAGCGAATCGGCACTCATCTGAGACGCCTCGCCCACAAACATGAGCTTGGTCATGGCCGTCGGCACCACGGCCGAAAAGATCGCGTAAAACGTGAAGTTGACCATAAAGTGCGCGAAGTCCGTCTCGCCCGGCGCCAACAGCAACGCCACGGGCAAAAGAAATGCCACGAGGCCATTGAGCGCGGTAAGGTTGAGCACCTGCGGGCCTCGGCAGAACGTGCCCGCATAGCTTTGCGCCATGTCGGCGTATTCGGCGATCGCATCGTGAAACGCCTTAAAGGAGTAGACCGTCTGCTGGAAGACCTTGACCACGGGGATGCCGCGTACGTATTCGGTGCCGGTCTTGTTCATCTTGACCAGCGCGCCCATGTAAGCCTTCATAAACTCGGCGCCCTTGCCGCTCATCATGGTGGCCATGGCGCAAAACGAAACGACGACCGAGATTAGGCATGCCGCACCCAAACGCCAATCGAGGGCGAAAAGCAGCACGAGCAGGCCCACGACCATGGCGGTGGCGCCGGCGATATCGGGCAGCATGTGTGCGAGCAGCGTCTCGGTGGAGGCAGCGCATCCGTCTACGATACGGCGCAGCTCACCGGTGGCGTGCGTGTCAAAGTAGCCGAGCGGCAACTTGAGCAGATGCTCGCTCGTAGCCTTGCGGATATTGGATGCGCAGCGAAACGCGGACAGGTGCGTGCACATGAGTCCCACAAAATAGACCACAATGCTCGCCAGGGCAAAGCCCACAGCCCACCAACCATACATCGCGATATTGGCGGCCTCGCTCCAGTTGGGCGCCACGGCGATAAGATCTCGCGCAACAAGCCAGATGCACACGTACGGGCCAAAGCTCAGCAGCTGCGAGAGCGCCGAGAGGGCCATGCCCAAATACGTTAGGAATTTACGGTCACCAGCATATGCAAGTAGCTCGCCGATGCCGCCACCTTCCTTTTTTGATCCCTTTGCCATGAGATTCCTTTCTAACGGCTTGAGAGTTAACCGTAAGAAACTTATCATGGGCGTGTTAGCCAAGGCACACAATTGGGCCAGGCGTGGACGTTTTCGCAAATGAAGGGGACGCTTTTGAAAATGCGGCGGGCGGCGACCGACATAACCGAGCTCTACGCACCGCAGTTTGAGCAGTTTGGCCTGGAGCTTACCGGCAAGGGCGCCGTCTTTACCGGCGAGGTGGCAAACGATCGGGCGCACGGACGCGCATGGATCATGCCTCTCTCCCCCGCCTGCATCGTTATGGAGCATTTCATTACCCCGATGCACGATATGTACCTGGCCGAATACACACCCGAACCGTACGCGTGCGTGAGCGAGGTCAGCGCGCCCACGCTCATGTGCATGCCCGAAGCCGGCATAACGCCTGCGAACCTTAAACCCCTGCATGGACCGTGGCCAAACAATGCTGTGTGCAGCTTTATCCAAGATAACTGTGGCGAGGAGTTAAGCCCACTGTTTGCAGGGCGGCTCTATCACTCGCGCTCGGTGCTCTTTTTGCCTGGATATTTTGACGAACTGGAGCACCGCTATCCCACCGAGTTCGCAGGGGTCTTTGAGGCGTTTGCCGAGCCATGGCACGAGGAGGCGACGTCTGCCATCTGCCACACGTTGCGCAGGATTAACGAGGACCGCGCCCGCACCGTAGGCGGACACGTCTATATGCAAGGCATCGTGGAGACCATGGTCGCGGAGCTCGCCTGTTCGCGCGCGGCCCACAAGCAGGCGCGGCAGGCGGCAGACACACGCGCCAGCGTGACCATTGCCGAGGAAGCGGCGGCAATGATTGAGCGCGCGCTCGACAAAGGCAGGCGTGTGGGTATCAACGAGGTGGCCGAGAGGCTCTACACAAGCCGCTCCAAGCTATGCGCCACCTTTAAGGCCCAAACTGACGAGTCCCTGGGCGCCTACATTCGCAGACGCCGTATGGAGCGAGCACAGGACCTTTTGGCCGATAGCGCGCTCACGATAGCGCAGGTGGCAGAGCGTCTAGGCTACCCTCAGCAGGCCGCCTTCGCCCAAGCCTTCAAGCAACACACCGGCACCACCCCCACCGCTTGGCGCTCCCAACATATATAAAGAACGAGGGCGCCATCGGCGCCCTCATTCACCAAATTCAATCCAGCCCACCTGACCCGAACGGCCGAGTCGTCTGGCCGGGGAAGCCCCGAGTCGCCGGGGTGTTTGCTCCAAATGAGTTCCGCATGCAAAGAAGGCCACTAAATGTGGCCTTCGTCTTGCATAGGACTGTTTGAAATTTGGAGGAAATACCCCGGCGACTCGGGGCTTCCCCGGCCTCGCAGCTACGAGAGCGACGTTCTCAGCAACTCGTTGAAGAGCTTCGGGTTGCCTTTGCCGCGGCTCGCCTTCATGCACTGGCCCACCAAAAAGCCGATGACCTTCTGGTTGCCGTCACGATACTGCTGCGCCTGATCGGCACAGTTAGCCAGTACCTCGTCCACGATCGGCTGCAGCGCGCCGGCGTCGCTCACCTGGCGCATGCCGCGCTCATCGACGATCTTGTTGGGGTCGTCGCCGGTCTGGGCCATGGCCTCAAAGACCTCGTGCGCCTGGTTGGAGCTGATGGCGTCGGTCGCGAGCAGCTTGGCAAGCGCTGCCACCTGAACCGGCACAATGCCGGACTCGGCCAGCGACACGCCCGCGCCCTTAAGGTAGGCGATCATCTCGTTGACCAGCAGGTTTGCGACCGTCTGCGCCTCCTTGCCAGCCATGCCGGCAGCGGCGGCCTCAAAGAACTCGGCAAACTCCGGGTCGCCGGCGATCTGCTCGGCATCGGCCGCCTTAATGCCAAAATCAGCCTCAAAACGGGCGCGCTTGGCATCGGGCAGCTCGGGGATCTCGCCTCGGCAGCGGTCGATAAACTCGTCGTCCAAATCAAACGGCGCCAAATCGGGATCGGGGAACAGACGATAGTCGTCGGCCGTTTCCTTCACACGCATGACCACGGTGCGCTTGCGGCTGGGCTCCCAGTGGCGGGTCTCCTGGTAGATAATGCCGCCCTCCTCGAGCACCTCGGCCTGGCGGCAAATTTCGTAGGCAAGGCCGTCATGCAGGCTCTTAAACGAGTTAAGGTTCTTGAGCTCGGTCTTGGTGCCCAGCTTGGTCTCGCCGCGGCGGCGCAGCGACACGTTGCCGTCGCAGCGCATGGAACCCTTCTCCATGGAGCAGTCCGAAATGCCCAGCGTCACAAAGATGCGACGGAGCTTCTCCATAAACAGGCGCGCCTCCTCGGGCGTGCGCAGATCAGGCTCAGTCACGAGCTCAATCAAAGGCGTGCCGCAGCGGTTGTAGTCGACGAGCGACTCGGCCGCGGCGGTAATGCGGCCCTCGGCGCCACCCACGTGGACCATCTTGGCGGCGTCCTCCTCCATGTGGATGCGCAGGATGCGGATGGGCACCGTGTAGGAACCGTCCTCGCGACGCTCGGGCATCTGCAGGTTGGACGCGTCGTAGCTGGCCAGGTGGCCGGCGCGCTGGTTGCCCTCGCGCATGGTCGACGTCATGGACGTGGACAGGCCCTCGGCGTTGGCCGAGGCACTCGCCAGGCTCTGGGCCTCGGCCTCGCCAAACGCGCAATCGGGGCGCTCGGCGGCACCACGACCGGTCACGTCCAGGTCCAGGTGGCCGTACATGGCAAAGGCGACCGGACCTTGCGTGGTCTGGAAGTTCTTGGCCATATCGGGATAGAAGTAGTGCTTGCGGTAGAACATCGAGTGGCGCTGGATCTCGCAGTTGGTGGCGAGACCGGCCTTGACGATGCTCTCGATGGCGCGCTTGTTGGGCACCGGCAGCGCACCGGGCAGGCCCAGGCACACCGGGCACACGTTGGCGTTGGGCTCGTCATCGTGGCTGAGCTTGCAGTTGCAGAACATCTTGGTATCGAGTGCGGTGAGCTCGGTATGGATCTCCAGGCCGATCACGGCCTCCCAATCCTGCAGAACCTCGGAAAGCTCCTTCATTACAGCTCGCCTCCCTTCCCGGCAAAATCGGGCACGACGGAAAGCACGGGCGCACCCGTGGCGGCATCGGCAAAGCCGCGCTCCAGGGCGCGGGCAAACGTGAGCAGCTGACGGTCCTTAAACGCCGGACCCACCAGCTGGGCAGAAACGGGCAGCTGAGTGTCCTCGCCCAGGCCCAGCGGCACCGAGATACCGCCGTTGCCGCAAATGTTGAGCGAGATGGTGTACAGGTCGGAGAGGTACATCTGCGTGGGGTCGCTGATCTCGCCAAACTTAAAGGCCGTGCGCGGCGAGGCGGGCATCAGGATGGTGTCCACCTTGGCATACGCGGCGTCGTAGTCCTGCGTGATGAGCGTGCGGGCCTTCTGCGCGGCATAGTAGTACTTGTCGTACACACCCGAGCTCAGCAGGTAGGCGCCGAGCATCTGACGGCGCTTGGCCTCGGCGCCAAAGCCATGGGCGCGCGAGAGCGAACTCTGGTCGGACAGGTTGGCGCAGCCCTCCTCCTGATAGCCGTAGCGAATGCCGTCGAAACGGGCCAGGTTGGAGAACGCCTCGGCCGGGCCGATGACGTAGTAGGCAGCGATGGCGGCGTCCAGGTGCGGCAGGTCGACCTCCACGAGCTCGGCGCCCTGGTTCTGCAGCTCTTGGGCGGCGCGCTGAACAGCGGCCTTGACCTCGGGCGTCAGGCCCTCGGCCTCCATAAACGCGGGGATGATGCCCACGCGCTTGCCCTCGATGCTGTCGTTGAGATGCTCGGTAAAGTCGACGGCACAGTCCTGGCTGGTGCAGTCATACGGATCGTGGCCCGCACCGGTAAGCGCGTTCATGGCCAGCGCGACATCCTCGACCGTGCGGCCGAAGGGGCCAACCTGGTCGAGCGACGAGCCGAAGGCAACCACGCCGTAACGGCTCACGGCGCCATACGTGGGCTTAAAGCCCACCACGCCGCACAGCGACGCCGGCTGGCGAATGGAGCCGCCGGTGTCCGAGCCCAGCGAGAGCGCGACCTCGCCCGCGGCGACGGCGGCAGCGGAGCCGCCCGAGGAGCCGCCGGGCACGCGCTCGGTATCCCAGGGGTTGTTAGTGCGATGGAACGCCGAGCTCTCGGTGGAGCTGCCAAAGGCAAATTCGTCCATGTTGACCTTGCCCATGGGCAGGCAGCCGGCGTCGAGCATGCGCTGAACGCAGGTAGCGGTGTAGACGCTCTGGTAGTCCTCGAGCATACGGGAAGCGCAGGTGGTGCGCGTGCCCACGAGGTTCATGTTGTCCTTGATGGCCAGCGGCACGCCCGCGAGCGGAGGCAGCGGCTTGCCAGCGGCACGGTCGGCATCCACGCGCGCAGCGGCCTCGAGCGCAAGCTCGGGCGCCACCTGTAGGAATGCCTGGACCCCGCCCTCGCGCGCCTCGATGGCGGTAAGGGAGGCCTGGGCCACCTCGGTAGCGGTAAAGTCGCCGGCGGCAACGCCCGCGGCGATCTGGGCGGCGGTAAGGGAATCGAAGCTCTGCGCCATTACTCGCTCTCCCCCTCTCCCAAAATGGACGGCACGCGGAAGTAGCGCTCACGCGCGCTGCCGGCGTTTTCGAGCGCGACGTCGAGCGGCAGGTCGCGCTCGGGCTCGCGCAGGTCATCGCCCATCACGTTGGACAGGCTTCCGATGGGATGGAACGTGGGCTCCACGTCGGGCAAGTCATATTGCAAGACGGGCTCGAGCATCTGGACGGCGTCGTTCATGTAGGACGTCATCTGGGTGAGCTCGTCATCGGTCAGTGCGATCTTTGCGTACTCGGCGATGCCTCGCACGTCTTTCTCGCTGAGTGCCATAGGCGCTCCCTTCCGCATAACAGTTAAACCGCTCTAGTATACAGGGCAACGCCGCTTGGAGCAGGTGCTTTACCCAAATGCAGCGAAAACGTAACGAGGGCGGCGGGCTGGCAGGCTGCGGGCTGGCGGTTCTGCAGCGAAACCGCACCGTCCATAGCGAAAACCGTCTCGCCCACAACGAAAACCGTCCTGCCCACAGCGATAACCATCACAACATTCGACACTTTTCGTCAAAATCGAGATTTTCATCGAATGTTGTGACGGTTTGGAAGCCCCGACCACCACAAAGGTGCCTGTCCCCATTGTGGTGGTTCTAAAGAATGTCTTATGCCGAGGCCTTGGCCTTTCGGCGTTTGCGAACCGCGTGGATCACGATGTCCAGCAGCAACAGCACAATGGCTACGACCACGATGAGCACGGCAAACTCGCGCTTGCCCCAGTGGCGGCCGGCCAGCGATTTTTGCTTGTCGACATCCTTCTTGCTGTACTTGGTGCGCACGCAATGCACCAGCAGGCGATGGTCGTTCACGCCGTAGGGCGTGCAGGTGACGAGCGTCACCTTGTCGGCGCCGGGCTCGATGGTCAGCGACTCCATCTCCTCGGGCAGCACCACCTCGGAGTCCACCATCTTGTAGGCGAGCGTCTTGTTCATGGTGTGCAGCAGCACCAGGTCGCCGGGCTCCAGCGAATGGATGTCGTCGAACATGCTCAAGTTGCGCATGCCCGAGTGCGCGGTGAGCACGCAATGTGTCGAGGTGCCGCCCACCGGCAGGCTCGTGCCCTCCAGGTGGCCGACGCCTGCCATAAGGACCTCCTCGCTCGTGCCGTGGTAGATAGGCATGCTCACGTCGATGGAGGGGATCTCGACCCAGCTCATCATGGGGTCGCGGTCAAAGATGAGCTGCTGAGCGTAGGGCTCGATCTGGTCGGCGGGAAGCTCGGTGGCCTCGCCCGCCAGCTGCTCGTTAAAGGAGCGAGCTTGGAGCAGGATGCGCTCGCGCTCCTCGGCAGACAGCGCGTCAACGGTGCTGGACACGGTGCTGATCTGGTTAAACACGCCCGAGGCTTCGAGCCGGTCCAAGATCCACGGCCAGGTCATAAGGCCCACGCCAATAAGGATGATGACGATGGTGATGAGCCGGTCGGCCCAGCGCGGCAGCCGCTTGCGACAGCGCTTGGGCTTTGGTTGAGATTTGGGCTGAGGGCTTGAGCCGCCGTTGTCCGCGGCGTTATTGCTCTTCATATGTTTGGCACCCTGCACCATCGCCAGTCACTCCTCTACAGCTCAGGTTGTCTAAACAAATAATAGCCGATTAGCAAACTCATGCACCGGACAACGCAGCTTGACAGCATTGCACAGCGCAAGTATGGGCCCGCATTTGCGTTTTAAAAATGTCCCGAATCGGCGGGGCGATTCGGGATACAATAGCTACAGGAAACGACGCACCCCGCGTAAGTACTTAGGAGCGCGGGCGACCAGTTTCCGACGTTGTTAAATGCCCGGGCCTCTAACCCCGGGCATTCTTATTTGCGCTTGTTACGGCGCAAATGCCTTCTACCGTCCGCACCGCGCGTGCGCCTACGGACCTTAAACCGAACCTCATACGAGTCAAGAAACGCGATGACGAACGTGCCCACCGCCGCGAGGGCGGCGAGCGCGTTAAGGAATTTCAGCATTTGGGGACCTCCGATCGAGTCGTCGGCCGCCCGCGCACGGGATGCGTCGCAAGGCTATTTTACTGCGAGTGCATGCACCCGCAGCTGGTAAACGCAATAATTGCAAACATCTGTTCGATATTCATACGCTTGATCCATCGGGCAATGGAGCCTGGCTGCGTTGTCCAAAAAGAACGGGGCAGACTCCAGTGCGGAGTCTGCCCCGAAAAGAGAATGGCAAAGCAAGAACGTAGATGGACGAGAAAAGTGTCCGCAAGTCTCATGGCCATCACATCCTACCTGCCAAGGAGATGGGTGAGCGAGCGCTACTCCTGCTCGGACACCTCAGCCTGCTTACGGCTGCGGATGAGGTGCGTCACGCCGATGCACAGCACCGCGCCACCAGCGATCCAAGTGAACGTCACGCCGTTGAGGCCGGTCAGCGGGAGGCCGACATGCTTGGTATCGCCAACGGTGATGTTGAAGGTGCCGTCGTCGTTTGTAGCTGTGCCAGTCTTGGCTTCGAGCTTGTTGTCGCCCTTCTTGTCATTCGGCGTGCCGATGATAACCTGATTACTCGAAGCGCTTAGTACGTACTTTTCTGCGTTCGAGCTTTCACCCGAAGTTCCACTTTCACTCTTCGACTTAATCGTGAAATCGAAAGATGCGACCTTATCGTAGTTTTCGGGAGCGTCAGTCTCCTCTACCGTATAGGTTCCCGCACCGAGGCCCGTGACAGCAATGGCGCCATCGTCGCCAGTCGTGAACTTATGCGCATCATCTCCAAGAGTTCCATCGGACTGAACGTATTTCCCCATTAGGTTTGAATCCGCCGCCGCCTTCACCTTGATGGTAAATTTTGCATCCGGGAGTGCCTTCTCGGTGCCAAGGTCAACCTTATTCAGTTTAAGGCCATAGGTGTAGGTCTTGACCTCATCGGGCACCGTCATGCCGGTGTCGCTGGTCATTGGATTGTTTGAATACTCAAGTTTGACAGTGTTGGTGTTACCCGCATTGTCTCCAACGGTAGCCTCGCTGTTAATCTTTGCCTTATAGGAGACGACGATGCAGGAGCCCGCAGCAACGCGTTTCACACTCTTAAGATTTTCGCAGGTCCAAGTCGTTGTCTTAGTTCCAGTTGCAGGGTCTGCAGGTTCCGCACTTTGAGTAAAGCTGCTCGTCACATCAGTGCCATTCGCGTGGTTAATATCAGCCTGAGCGAGGTCCTTATTCGCATATAGAGTTGCTGTGAAGCCGGTCTCCAACGTCAAGCCCTTGGAGAGTTGGTCGGAGAACTTATAGAAGTACATGCCGTACGTATCGTAGTTATCGGCGACAGTGCCATAGAGGTTGTACGTAACCTCCTGCCCAACATGGGAGTCGCTGGCATCGAGCTCTTTATCGCCCCTGACACTCACGATTTTCTTATCGACGGTAGGTACGCTCTTTTTGGGAGTCACCACTTTATTAGCCACACCATCAACGACCGCATATACGGGCGAAGTGAAAACGTCCTTCGAGCTGTTATTTGAACCTTCTGCCACGCTATTGGTCAAGAAGAGCCAGTAGCCGGCGGCAAGGCCGGAAAGGGATTTATTGTCCTGATTAGTCGCCTTCCATGCACCGGAAAAAGCAGCGGTATTCAGTTTTTTCGCAATTACATTCAGAACATTGTCGCTCGCAACCTTTGTAGCTTCATCAGTTTCAGCATGTTCATTCAGCCATTCGGCAGCCTCCTGTGCGTTTTTGCTGCTGTAGCTTTTGGTGGAATCTTCTGCCTTCACGGCTTCATCAATTGCACTGACAACAACATCCCGAATTGCATCCTTATCGGCCTGGGAAGAGCCGGCCCACTGAATGTTGGTGACAGCAGAATCGCTCACATTAGCCGTAAAGATCTGGATGCCCTTATAGGTCGTAGTCTCTTGATAAGTAGGGTCATTGAAAGTTACGGTCGAACCCGCCGCACTCTCAGCAAACGCCATCGTGACGGGCGCCATGACGCCGCCGAAGCTCAGCGCTGCTGTGAGGCCGGCGGTTACCGCCAGGCGTGCGATGTTCTTGCTCATGCTCATCTTCTTTTCCTCCGTTTTCCGGTTGGTTCTCATTTGATCGATCATCATCTGTCTGTGTCTTAGCATCTGCTTCGTTACGTCTCGCCCCGCTCTCGGTGGGGCTGCCAGCTACTCTTTATGGCTGCCGCCTCCCCGCTTGACCAGGAGCGCGACCACGATGAGCGCAGCCCCAGCGACCGCTGCGGCGGCCACGGCGTACATTGCCATATCGCCAGTCGAGGGTATAAAGCCTCCGGTGAAGATGCTAGGGGGCGTGCCGGCGGGCGTGTTGATGAGCGACGCCTCCAGGCTGCCCGTCGACCCGTCCGCGCTGTCGGCGCGCAGGGGCGACTCGGCCGTAATGGTGAGCTTGGGCTTGGCGGCGGCCACCTGGTCGACGTCCAGGCCCTCGGCCTTGACCGTCACGGAGCGCGTGCCCTCGAAGGCGGTGTAGCCCTTGGGCGCCTTGAGCTCGCGGACCTCCAGCTTGCCCGAGTCCACGCCCGAGACGGTCACGCGGCCGTCCTCGCCTGTGGTGACGGTGGCCTTGCCCTCCGCATCCCACGTGCCATCGGCTGCCAGCGTGCGACCGCGGTCGTCGGTGATGCCCAGGACCGCCCCGGGCAGCGGCTTGTCGCCGTTGCTGCTGCGCTTGGTCAGCGCGAGATCCCAGGTGTAGGCAGTCGCATCGTCGCTCGGCGTGCGGGTGAACCCGGCGTCGCCGGACTGGTCGGCAAAGGGAGAGCGCGGGTAGCGCAGGTAGACCTCGTTGGGATTGCCCTTCGCGATGCCGTGGTTGCAGCCGGCGGCGAGCGGCGCATTGTACACGGCGACCACGCGGGCGCCCGCAGTGAAAGCGTCAGCCCCGCTGAGCACGGCGATCAGGTCGCCGGTGCGCACGGTGAAGGTCCCGTCCGCGGCCACCTTGGTGGTGCAAGACGCCGTGATGTCGGTCCAGCCCTGTGCGGGCTCGGTACCGGCGCGCCCGTCCTTGCCGGTCGAGACGGCATCGAAGCCGCCGTCCGCCCCGGCAGCCACGTACACGTGCATGCTCGCGGCGACCTTGGAGGGGTCGAGCCCCGCGCTCATGGTGTCGACGAACTGCACCGCGTAGGTGTCGTAGGCGGCAAGGCCCGCGGGAATCGTGGCCGAGAGGCGCCAGTACAGGTCGTCGCCGACCGTGGCGTCGGCGGCCTTCTGCCATGCGGCGGTGCTGTCCTCCAGCACGCGCTTTTGGACCTTGGGCGTCGCGGCCTTGGGCTTGACGGTGACGGCGCTGCCGCCGACCAGGGCCATGATCGGCGCGGTGCCGGCCTCGTTTTGGGAGATGGCGTCGTCTTTGGCGACGATGAGCCAGTAGCCACAGGGCAGCTCGGCCGTCGTGCCCGCGTTAAGGGCCACGGACACGGCGCCAGAGCTCTGGAGGGAACGAGCGAGCTGTGCGCTCAGCGCGCTCGTAAGGCGGGAATCGGTGTTGAGCCACTCGGCAGCTTCCTGTGCGGTGGTCTGGGAATTGGGCATGCCGGCGCTGTGCAACACAGGCAGCGCGGCGTCGCGCACGGCATCGCTTGCCCAGACAAGGTCGGTGGCGATCTTGGCGTCGTTGTCGTCATCGACGACGTTGGCGTCAAAGATCTGGTAGGCGTCGTAGCTGCGCGCCACGGTGCCTGTCACCGTGATGGATCCGGTCGCGCTCGGCGCGGCCTGCGCGGATGCGGGGAACACAACCGCGCAGGTGCCGATCAAGAGGGCGAGCAGCGCAAACAAGATCGGGAAGGAGCAAACTTTCTTATTCACGACGCTCGCCTCCCTTCGCATTCGCCTTGCGACGAATGTGCATCCAGGCCGCAGCAGCGCAAAGCGCCGCCGCGCCGGCAAGGTACGTCAGAGTGACGCCCGACATACCAGAAAGGGGCAAAGATGTGGAGTAGGTGTTGGTGAAGGTGGGGGTAGTGTCGGGAAACTCGTGGTCCTTATTATCGGTGTCTTTCCACGTACCGCCGGGGTCAACGGTTCCCTTCCTGTAGGTCACCGCACAGTCGATTCCTCCTTGGGTGTTATCCTTTGCCACAACCTTGAACCTATAGACCGACTGATCAAACTTGTAATGCGGATAGGTCGAGCTTTCGTACTTCTCGCGCACATAGTACGTGAAGGTCTTGGAACCATTGTTAAGGTCCGTGAGCTTATATGTCTTCGACTTGAAATCGACCGTGCTCGTCGCATTACCGTTTTTTTCAGTTTTGACATTCGCAGGATCAGGATTAATTGTTACCGTTTCCGGTTTGGTGAAGTTCGGGTCGTCCTCGTTCGCGAGTTCGAATGTGAACGCCTTCATCTCGCCACCATCAACCTTCTTGGTCACCTGAGGCGTCCAAGAGCCCTTGGGTTTGTATGCATTAGTAAAGGTCTTGTCGGTGTTGCCATCGGTGATCTTAATGGAGACATCGCTACCGTTGTTCGGAGTAAACGTTTTCGCCTCATTATTTTTGAGATTAGTAACCCTTACATTCGTAACTAAATAGTAGATGTAATCAATATCCAGCACCGGCCGCTTTTCGGTTGTAGTTGTAAGCTCAATCTTGTAGATGGTCTGGTCGTAGTCCACGCCAGGGACGCGATCCGCAACGTTGCCGGGGTCCTCAACGAGGTAGTAGACGTTCGTTCCAGCGGAGTGGACCCTGCCCAAATCAAAGACAAAGTTACCTTCAGCGTCGTTCGTGGCCCCATCGTCATCGCCAACTATTGAACAGCCATTGAGCTGCAATTTGCCATCATCATTATTATTAAAGCTAGGGACACCACCGCTCTCGCCCGGCTCCAAGAGTTGGAACCTGAATTTTCCCGCATCATCCGCAGTAAGCGCGCGGCCTTCCAGTGCCTTAGTGCCGTTGAGCTTCATCTTGGGATACACGTTCACCTGCGTGGTGGAGCCAGCGATTACGTCGCCGTTGGTCATGACTCCGCCTCCGTGGATGTTGGAGCGGTTGCCCGTGATGAAGAGGGACGCAGCCGCAGTAGCAGCATCCTTATCATACTGAATCGGCTCAGATTTAAGGCCAATCATGTACTTAGCTTGGGCGCCCTCGTACTTGCCGATAGACGTTGGTGTTTTGTCGATCGTGCCCGACCAATTGGCAGCTCCACCACCAAGCATCTGTCCCGTTACGGCAGCGATATACGGCAGCGATTCAGCGTTAGCACTATCGCGAATAAGAAAAAGATCCTGGTGACCGGCTTTTTTAAAGTCTTCAGTTATTTCGCCGCCTTCGTGGTTAGGGCGCCAATCCGCGTCATCGTTCTTGTCGTGGGTGCCGCCCGATCGGTTATAACCACTACCGTCAGGTTTACCGTCATAATTACCGAAAATCGCGATGCCATTGGTATCGGTAATGGCAGTCTTACCAGTCGGGCAAGCGGCAAACCCGCCGCCAAAGCCACTGGCATGATTGTTGGTAATCAGCGCGTTATATATATTGAGGCTCGCCGGCTGAACGTTGTTGTCGCTGCTGCCCTGGACGAATACGCCACCGCCGCCCCAGTCGTTGGTGGTATTGGTCGTATTGTTAGTGATGTAGGCTTTCTTGCCGCTCACATTAAATTCGCCAACTGTAGGCGCAGCGATACGGATGCCGCCACCCTCTGAGTTTTGCGCCACATTGCTGGCGATGATTCCACCATAAAACGCAAACCCGGAAAGAGGTTTATTCCAAGCGCCAGCATAAACGCCGCCGCCAGCCTCGGCAGAGCAGTTGCCCGTGATGTAGCCGCCGCTAATAACCAGACCGCCTTTTTTCTGTCCCTGATTGTGGCTAAAGGCAGCAATGCCGCCACCACCGTGACAACCGTTACCTTTGTGTCCTTCATCGGTATAGAACTGATATTTGTTGTTAGTAATGTAACCATTCGTAATGGTCACCATAGAGTCCTCAGCACAAATTCCCGCGCCATAACCGACTTCATTATCATTTGTACCGTTACCGGAGATAATACCGCCAACCATGTTTACCGTAGAATTCAGGGCATAAACGCCGCCGCCACTGGGGGCATAGTTACCAGCGATTACGCCGTCAGAGATGTCAAGAGTTGAGTTCTCGACAGAAATACCCGCACCAGCGGCGCCCTCCGGACAATATCCGCCGCAGACATACCCGCCGTCCACGCTGATGGCCGAACTGCCCGCTGCGTACACCAAATTTTTGACACAGTTGTTTTTATCCTGCGTAATCATGCCGCTCTCAAGATTGAGGTGGCCACCGCTATTGATTACGATGAGCCTCAAGTCCTTTGAGCCTGAGCACGCCACGATGGCACCCTTGACATGAGCCTTATACGCCTTAAGAGTCTCGGTTGTACGGGTTCCGTTTGCGACCGATTCGGTTACGTAGTAGGTAAGGCCAGTCGGAATGCCATTGGAAGTATCGTATTCCATTAAAGCGAGATTGCCGCATTTATTTGTTTGAGAAGTCGTAGTCTCTGTCGCGGCAACTTGCTGACCGTCCTTGACAGTCAACGTTGCGCCGCCGGTTATGTTGAATAGGGGCTGGCTCTGACTTGTATACTTAATTTTGCAGCCATTTAAATCCAGCGTGATATTGCTGCCGTCCTTGTTAAGCGCGATTGTCTCGCCGGTCTCGACATCATTCATAAGCTTGAAGCTAGCAACACCGCTTGCATTTGCCAGTTTTTTCAAGTCGTCAGCTGTTCGTATTTCAGTGGATGCCGTTTTAGTCTGCCCGCCTTCCGCAGCCAGCATTACGGCATTGCCATCCGACAACTCGCCATCTTCGGCCTGCAGCTTACCTTCAGGCTGACCCTGCTCAACACCATTTGAAGGGTCGGCTTCGTCGCCCTCGGTCTCGTCACTATTCTGGTTTTCGGTATCCCCGTTGTTGGTGTTTTCTACATCAGTAGACTCAGTTGAGGAACCCCCCATCACAGTTTCCTCGGTAGGAGCTGCCTGGGCATCGTTGGCAATGGCCTGCGAGATCGGGGGCATGACGAGCGACAGTACCAGGCTCAAAACGGAGGCTCCGCACAAAACGCCTGCCAGTACACGGCGCGTCGCTTTTTTACTCTGCTTAGATTTGTCTGAATTCGCTTTCATCGATGTCTCCTCCCCAAGAGACCGCGATCTTGCTCTTTCACCATCAAACTTGGGCGCGCAACCTATAATTGCTCGCGCTCGATATGCATATTATTATTCTTTATTTAAACAACGCAAGCCTAACAATGTCAATTTTACTTCGCGTTGCCTTAACTTCTTAACAATTATTCAAACTATGCATTGTTTTTCGAGGGTTAAATTTCGGAAAGATGCTGGTAAACTCGTTAGCAAATCTAGATAAATGACACTTTATCATTGTTTGTACAACATTTTGTTTTAACCCGCTCAATCTGTGAACGGTCAAAATTGCGCCGTGAATGGCAGTATATCTACCTGCAAATATTAGTTTTGAGCTAATTGGTCAATTACTACACAACCAGTGTGTGCCGACATGTTCATACATCGACACTTGAATGACATCGCATGTTACCGGCTGCAAATCTCCTCGCTACAAAAAAGCGTTCCAACAATCGACTGTTGGAACGCTTGGAAAACCACCACAAAGGCGCTCTGCCCTCTTTGTGGCTGCCCCCAGGCGCTACAGAAGATGTTCCTCGATAAAGACCGCAATGCCGTCATTGTCGTTGCTGGCGGTTACAAAATCGGCGGCGGCGCGGGTGGCGGCGCTGCCGTTTGCCATGGCAACGCCCACGCCGGCGTCGGCCACCATGCAGGTGTCGTTATCGGCATCGCCAAACACGCAGATGTTCTGGAGCTCCATGTCGTTGAGCTCCGCCACGCGCACAAGGCCGCGAGTCTTGGACACGCGCGGATCCATGAATTCGTAGAGCCGCTGCGTGGTTTGCAGAGCTGCCGCCTTAACAGTGTCATCGGCAAACGTCGACGCCCGCTCAATCACCCGCGGCATTACCTCGGGTGCCATGGTAAACATCACCTTGGGCTGCGGCCCGCGCAAGAACTCGGCAAAATCGACCACCTGGTAGGGCACGCCGTCGACGCGCGACAGGTGCTCGACGCACGCATTGCTCTCGGGCACGTAGAACACGCCGTCTCGGGGGCAGACGGGCGTTGCCGGAAGGTCCGCCATGTGCTTGCAGATGCGCGCGATGGTCTC
The DNA here is from genome assembly GCF_003468085.1 of Collinsella sp. AM41-2BH. NCBI lineage: Bacteria > Bacillati > Actinomycetota > Coriobacteriia > Coriobacteriales > Coriobacteriaceae > Collinsella > Collinsella sp. AM41-2BH. The sequence continues at coordinate 136,544 of NZ_QSGH01000004.1, read as the reverse complement.
GCCCGGCAGCGGATAGCTCAGCTCGTTGATGTCGTGCGCACGGTCGATGACCTCGGCGCCACCGCAACCCACGAGCACGTCCACCAGGCCTTCGATGCCCCAGAGCTCGTACATGGCCTCGGTCGCGTGGGCGTCGCGCCCGGTGCACAGGCCAAAGAGCACACCGCGCTCGCGCAGGGCGCGGATCGCCGCCACGGTGCGCGGGGACACCGTGTGCTGGCTCGTGAGCAGTGTGCCGTCGATATCGCAGAACACGGCTTTGATGTGGCTGAAGGTAGTGTCCATGGGGGCCTTTCTGGGTTGTGCGGCGGTGTGGGGTATATTCGCAAACGGCGTACATGGTATACCAAGGCGCAGGCGCGGCCCGTTAAAGCAAAAACCACCACAAAGGTGCCTGGCTCCTTTGTGGTGGAAATGACGTTTGCGGGCCAAACCATCACAACATTCGATGTTTTTCGGCAAAATCGCGATTTTCATCGAATGTTGTGATGGTTTTACTGCCTTGCGGCACGATCAAAATGCCTGCGACCAAACAGCAGCAACGCCGCAGGGACCGCCGTCACGACCATGCCTGCCCCCACGAGTGTCCGTTGTACGCCAAATGTTGCCGCCAGCCACGGGGCAATCGCCAGAGGGGCCACACCAGCGAACATATTGCCAAAGCCCATGACCGAATTGACGCGACCAAGCTGCTCGAGCGGAGCCGTCGTCTGCACAATGGTGTTGTGGAGCGGGTTGACGACACCCCAAGCTATGCCCAGTGCAATCTGGCCGACAAGGGCCACGCCCACGTACGGTGTCCCCACATAGAGCAGACTTCCCAGGCCCACGGACATAAGCGCCACGAGCAGCGTTTTAAGGTTGACCAGGTGCGGCGGCAAGCGGAGCGCGAGCACGGCACCCAGCACCGCGCCGACACCGCAGGCAGACGAGAGCCAGCCCATCCACTCAACGCCAACGTGCAGAACATCGCGATAGAAAAACGACTCGAGCGGATCGAAGGCACCGTAGCCAAAGTTCGAGAGGAAGATGATGCAAAACAGCAGGGCGAGAACGCTGTTGGTGAAGACTGTCTTGATGCTGGCTGCGAAGGTGGCACGGGAGGATGCGCTGGGGTTGGAGCTTTGTCCCGCACGCTCCCCTTCCTCTGCCGAATCGGCATCCGCATGCCCGGCGACATGGCTGGTCTGCGGCCTAAAGCCCCAACCGGCGACGAGCGCCAGCACGGTAAAGAGCATCATGAGCACAAACACCGCGCGCGACGACGCAGCCGCCGCGACAAAGCCGCCCAGCGTGGGGCCAACGATGATACTCACGTTTGAAAACATGGCGATGGCGGAGTTGATGTCTTTGAGCTCGACAGGATCGTCGGTGAGGTAGGCCGGATAGGACGTGGCGATGGGCTGGGCGAATCCCATCACAAAGCCCAGAAACACCGCGCCGAGCAGGACGATGCCGGTCGCGCTACCAAAAGCGATGATCGCCGTGCCAGTTGCGAGTGTGCCGACGATGCTCAGCAAGAAATGGCGGCGCGGACCCCATGCGTCGAGCGCCGCTCCACCCGCAAAGGATCCCAGGATCACGAAAACGTTCATGAACAGGACGGCCAGCGATGTCGCGACGACCGAAGCGTCGTCCGCATAGGTGAGCGTTCCGATGACGCCGATAAAATAACTGGTCTGAAACCCGGTGTAGACGAGAAAGCGCATCGCCACCAGGCGCTTGGCCTGCACGGACAGCGATGATTGAGGCTTTGAAAAAAGAGAGGCGAGCATGGAGACTCCTTGTTTCATACGAATACGGGCGGTGGGCATTCGCCACCGTCTATCAAATCAATCAGTCCGCATGAAACATTAAGGACGCATCAGGACCCTTCTCTCCTTTTTTCGCCCGTCATGAACTACTTGGTAGATTGTAAGGCATGTCCCACACATCTACCAAAGCAAAAACCACCACAAAGGTGCCTGGCCCCTTTGTGGTGGAAATGACGTTTGCCCAGATAAAACCTGCCAAAATAAACCTGTCCCTTTTTGGCAGGTTCTAGGCCAGATAATCTTGGATAAGGTCGCAGATGGCTCGGGCGTCGTTGATGTTGATGGCTCGGGTCGCGAAGCCGGCGTCGAAGGCCTGACGCGCCAGGGCCTCATTGCAGGCAAGGGCCAGCGTGTGGCCATCGACCAGGTCGAGTGAGCTCTTGCCGCGCAAACGGTCGACACCGGAGCGCGCGACCACGATGTTGTCGAAGCCCTCGGTCTTGTAGCCCTCGATGATCACCACGTCGACATCGTTGTAGCGCGACAGCAGCTCGCGCGCGGGCATCTCGTCCTCCTCGCGCGTGTCGGCGTACTCCGCCCAGCGCGTGGCGCAGATGAGGCCCACGTGTTTGGATCCGGCTTGGTGATGGCGCCAGGTATCCTTAGCGGGCACGTCGATATCAAAGCCGTGGTGCCCGTGATGCTTGAGTGAACCCACGCGCAGGCCGCGGCGGGTGAGCTCGGCGATAACCTTCTCGACGAGCGTGGTCTTGCCCGAGTTCTGGTAGCCGATAAACGCGATCGCGGGAACGGCCGGAGTGGGAGCTGCGGGCGCGACGGCGACGGGTGCGCTTGCGGGTGCGGCACCGTCAGCGGCCACAGCCTCAACAGCAGCGGCTTGACGCTCTGCACGATCCCACACGCCCGAGCGACCGCCCTCCTTGTGCAGCAGGCGCACGTCGACGATCTCCATGCCGCGATCGACGGCCTTGCACATGTCATAGATCGTAAGGCACGCGGCACTCGCGCCGGTCAGCGCCTCCATCTCAATACCCGTCTTGCCCGTCACGCCCGCCGTGACCAGCACGTGAAAGCCAACCTGCCCGTCCGCGCGCGCCGGCGCCCAGCCCTCGGGCACGTCATCGGCCGGCGTCCCCGCCGCAGCGATGGGCGCAATGTCGCACTTGCTCTTAGTAATGAGCAGCGGATGGCACATGGGAATGATGTCGCTCGTGCGTTTGATGGCCATAATGCCCGCCACGCGCGCGCAGGCAAGCACGTCGCCCTTTTTGGCGCGGTCCTGCAGCACCATGGCCTGCGTCTCGGGATGCATGAGGATGGTGCCCTCGGCGATGGCAATGCGATGGGTCTCGGCCTTGTCGGACACGTCGACCATGCGCACTTCGCCCTTGGCGTCCACGTGCGTCAGCTCGTCGCGACGGGCGTCACGGGCGGGATCGGCAACAGCGCTGGCAGACGGCTGCGCGGACGCGTCGGCGTTACCAGCATTCGCCGCAGCCGTGACTTTGTGGGCAGACATCGCGGCCCTGCGAGCGGCCTTGGTGGCATCGGCGTACCTGCTCTTGGCCATATGATCATCCTCCGATTTGGGACATAAATCGTTGCGTGCCCTCAATTATCGCGTGTTCCTGCGGTTTGTGGGCCACGGCATCGCGCCAAATCGAAAGCACCTGCATATCATCACCACGGCGCAGCGCCTCACGCACCGAATACTCGGCATCGCTGAACAGGCACGGACGCACGTTGCCATCGGCCGTCAGGCGCAGACGGTTGCAATTCGCACAAAAATGGTTGGACATGGCGCTAATAAAGCCAACCGTTCCCGCCGCGCCCGGAAAGTGCCAGTACCGCGCAGGACCCGCGCCGGCAGGAGCGTCGTTGATGTCGAGCGGCTCGAGCTCGCCCAGTCCCGCCGCGGCGGCCCCGGCATTGATGCGCGTCCGCAGCTCGTCGCTCGGCACGGTGTCGCTCGCATCCCACAACTCGGGATTGAGCGCGGGCGCATGCGGGTCCACAGCGCAATGCGAGCTCGTGTGTTCGTCGCCAATGGGCATGTATTCGATAAAGCGCAGGTGGATGGGACGGTCGAGCGTGAGCCGCGCGAGGGCCGCCACATCCTGGTTGAGCCGGCGCACAACAACACAGTTGACCTTAACCGGCTCAAAGCCCCAAGCCAGCGCCGCGTCGATGCCAGCCATGGTCTGCTCGAGCCGACCCAGGCGCGTGATCTTTCCAAACAGCGTAGGGTCGAGCGTATCGAGCGAGATGTTGACGCGGTTAAGCCCGGCATCTTTGAGCTGCGGTGCCAGCTTAGGCAGCAGAGCGCCGTTGGTGGTGAGCGAGATGTCCTCGATCTGCGGAATCGCGCGGATGTCGCGAATGAGCGGGATGATACGGCGGCTGACCAGCGGCTCGCCACCCGTCAGGCGCACGCGGCGAATGCCCTCCCCCGCCACCAAGCGCACAAAGCGGGCGATTTCCTCGGCGCTGAGCAGCTCGTCGTGCGCGCGGGGCGCCACGCCATCGGCCGGCATGCAGTAAATGCAGCGGAAATTGCACTTGTCGGTAACGGCAATGCGCAGGTAGTTGATATCGCGGCCAAAGCCGTCATGTTGCACGTGCCCGTCCACGCAGCCTCCCCTCACGCGGCGTTTTATTCTTCGGAAAACATAATACCCCACGAGAGAATCATGCCGACACCCGTACGACAGGACAGGTCACTTCGAGCAAGACCGGCTTCCCAAGCCCATCCTTGGCATACAATCCATCACAACATTCGATGCTTTTCCCGTTTTTGGCAAAAAACGTCGAATGTTGTGATGGTCTACCTGCCCGCAGCGCCCCGTAGAAGGACCAAAGCGCCCCTAAAGACCGCCGTCCCAGTGCCGAATCACGAATTCTCGCAGGTCGTTCTGACGTTTCTGGAACGCTTCGCTTCGGTCGCACTTAAGGCCCATAGCGAGCGCGATGGCGTTCATCGCCCGGTGCAATTGCAGCTGATGGGCAAACTGAGTCCCGGTGAGGACGATCATCCTAAAGCCCAGCGCGCTCAGCACGGTCATACGCTCCGCGTCCGACGCGCTGCGCTGTTTATCAAGATGGTCCGAGCCGTTGTATTCAATTCCAGTACCGCTCGCAGGCGCATATACGTCGATCTCGAAATACCCGGCCTTTGCGAGATACTTGAACTCGTTGGGAACATCGACCCTATGGTTGAGCTCGATCTTGACGTATCCCAGCCCGCCCTGGGAACGTTTTGCTACGACCATGATTGCGGTGGCCGTCTCCATGGGCGACCGCGCGCCATCGTGCACGCGCTTGATCACGGCGGCCGCGCGTATGGCCCCCTGACGAGATCGGTTCACATTGCAATAGGCAATCAAATCGGCAACGGTATACCTCTGCCCCATCTCGATATAATCGCCTGTCGACAAATGATTCAAATGGTATCGGGCACAGATTTCGTAGCCATATTCCAGCTGCTCGGGCTCACTCATCCACGAACCCGCTTGGACAAAACACATGGCCTCATCAACCACCAGAAGGCCCTCCGCCACCTCGATAAGATGGCCTGGAGGCACCGGCGCCCCAAACACGTGGCACCTAAATCCAGCCGGCGTCGAGCGCTCAAAATCAAAGTTGACGAGTGTGTCGATATAATCGAGCTCTTCTCGTGGAATACCAAGCGAAACCAGATAGTCGGCAACGATCCCAACTGCCGTTGAAGCCCTCAGCCCCTTGGCATCGAGTCCCAATTTGGGCAGGCTCGCGGTCAGCTCCGCCTCGCCAGCAAGCGAGTCCTCATCGTATAGGCTGCTTGCTCGCGAGAGCGGCTCGGACGGGCGCGCCACGTTGTGGTACAGCCAGGCAGTCTTATGGGACAGGACGATCGGCAGGTCCATGAGCCCTCCAATGGAGTCGGATAACCAACCTTATTCCCCTGCCCACGGGTCCGCACACCTTCGTGCGCAAGAAAGCGATTCCGCCCGATCGAGCGGCAGAAAAACCATCACAACATTCGATGCTTTTCCCAATTTTGGCAAAAAACGTCGAATGTTGTGATGGTTCGAGGCGAGGCGAGGGGCACGGAGGGGTCAAAGCATCGTGCTCGAACGGGTTAATCCAACTCTTTTAAGCCATGTGCCAGCTGCCAGTACTCGCCGTGTTGGGCGAGCAGCTCTTCGTGCGTGCCGCGCTCGATGATGCGGCCGTGTTCAAGGACCATGATGGCGTCGGCGTCGCGGACGGTGGACAGGCGGTGCGCGATCATAAACGTAGTGCGTCCGCGCATGATGCGGTCCATACCGCGCTCGATAAGCTTTTCGGTGCGCGTGTCGATGCTCGAAGTGGCCTCGTCCAGGATGAGCACCGGTGGGTCGGCGACGGCCACGCGCGCAATGGCGAGCAGCTGGCGCTGGCCCTGCGACAGGTTGGCGCCGTCGGCCGTGACCGGCGTGTCGTAGCCTCTAGGCAGGCGGCGGATAAACGAATCCGCGCAGGCGGCCTCGGCAGCGGCGCGCACTTCCTCGTCGGTCGCGTCGAGCTTGCCAAAGCGGATGTTCTGCGCAATGGTGCCGCTAAACAGGTGCGTGTCCTGCAGCACAATGCCGAGCGATCCGCGCAGGCTGGCCTTGGCAATGTGCTTGACGTCGATGCCGTCGTACGTGATCTCGCCGTCATCGACCTCGTAGAAGCGGTTGATGAGGTTGGTGATGGTCGTCTTTCCGGCGCCCGTCGAGCCCACAAACGCGATCTTTTGCCCCGGCTTGGCAAACAGGTTGAGGTCCGTGAGCACACGGGTGCCCGGCACGTAGGAAAAGTCCACGGCATGGAAGCGCACGTCGCCGGCAAGCGGGACCAAGCCGCAAACAAGCTCGGTACCGTCGGCAGCCACCGCACGGCCCGACTCATCAACGGCTGCCACGTCATGCAGGTGCCCGTACGCGCCCACGCCCTGGCCCTCGGGAATCTTCCACGCCCACGCGGCGTCGCCCGTCTGCACCAGCTCCACGCAGCCCTCGTCAACCTCGGGCTTAAGGTCCATGGCGGCAAACAGGCGCTCGGCGCCGGCCAACGCGTTGAGCAAAAAGTTGCCCAGCTGCGTAAACTGGTTGATGGGCATGGCGGCCTGGCGTACAAAGACCAGGTAGCTTGCAAGCGCGCCTACGTCGGCGAGCCCCTTGATGCAGAGTATGCCACCCGCCACGGCAACGATGGCGTAGTTGGCATAGCCGATCACCACGGTCATGGGAACCATCGAGTTGGCGTAGGCCTGCGCGGCACCACCGGTGCGGCGCAGCTCTTGGTTGCGCACGTCAAAACCGGCCACGTTGGCCTGCTCGTGATTAAAGACCTTGATGACCTTTTGGCCCGAGACCATCTCCTCGACGTATCCGTCCAAATCGCCCAGCGACGCCTGCTGAGCGGCAAAAAAGCGCTTGGAACGCATGCCCGAGTAGCGCGCGTACAGCACAATGGCCGCGTCGCACACGAGCGTGATAATCGTGAGCTGCCAGTTGAGAATGATGAGCATAGCCGTGGTACCGACCATCTGGATGCTCGCCTGAATCACGTTGGCAAAACTGTTGTTGAGCGCCTCGGAGACGGTGTCGACGTCGTTGGTGAAAAAGCTCATGATGTCGCCCGAGCGCGTGCTGTCGAAGTAGCTCAGCGGCAGCATCTGGATGTGCGCAAACAGGTCGCGGCGAATATCGGACACCACGCGTTGGGCCGCGCGCACCATGATCTGTGAGTAGCCCAGGGCCGAGAGCACGCCCGCGGCGTAGATGGCAGCGGTAAAGATGACCTGTCTGGCGAGCAGTTCCTCACCGCCCGTGGCCAAACCGTTGACGATAGGGCACACCATGTAGGTGCCGGTGAGGCTCGCGATGGCGGCGACGGAGGCGAGCACGCCCACTGCGAGCAGCGAGAACTTGGCGTGTCCCATGTAGGAGAGCAGGCGGCGAAGCGTCTGCGTCAGATTGGTGGGACGGGCCTGAGCGGATGTCTTAGGCATGGCGCTCACCCCCTTCCAAGGTCAATCCGCTGGGGACGGAGGAAAACGGATCATTCGCGCAGCCATCGTCGCGGCCGTCACCGGCGTCCGCATCCCCCGCAAACTCCATCTGCGAGGCATAAATCTCCTGATAAATGGCGTCGCCCGCCAGCAGATCCTCATGCGTGCCCACGCCGTGGACACGTCCGTCGTCCAGCACAATAATGCGATCGGCATCCATGACGCTCGCGATGCGCTGCGCAATGACAATCACGGTTGTATCGGGAATCTGCGCGATATGCTCGCGGATCTTGGCGTCGGTCGCCATATCGACCGCGCTGGTCGAATCGTCAAAGATGAGCACACGCGGATGCTTGAGCAACGTACGCGCGATGCACAGACGCTGTTTTTGTCCGCCCGAGACGCCGGCACCGCCCTGGCCCAGATAGCCGTCGAGTCCGCCGATGCGATCTAGGAACTCGTCCACGCATGCCGCCCGGCAGGCACGCAGCAGCTCCTCGTCGGTGGCATCGGGCGCGCCCCACTGCAGGTTCTCGCGCACGGTACCCGTAAACAGCACGTTCTTTTGTAGCACGATGCCCACGGCGTCGCGCAAGGCGGCCAGGTCGTAATCGCGCACATCGCGCCCGCCCACGAGCACGGCGCCTTCGGTGGCGTCGTACAGGCGCGCGATCAGCTGCACAAGCGAGCTCTTGCCCGAGCCCGTGCCGCCGAGGATGCCCACCGTCGAGCCGCTCTCGATGCGAAGGTCGATATGTTCGAGCACATCCTCGGCTGCATCCTCGCGGTACTTAAACGACACGTCGCGAAACTCGATGCTTCCGTCGGCCACCCCATGCACGGCAGTGGCAGCGTCGGGCGCCTGGATAAGCGAACGCTCGTCGAGCACCCGCGAGATGCGCTCCACGCTGGCAAGTGCGCGCGTGAGCAGCAAAAACACGTTGGAAATCATCATGAGCGAGTTCATGATCAGCAGCACATAGCTCATGAAGCCCGTGAGCGAGCCCACGCCGAGCTCGCCGGCAAGAATCATGCGACCGCCGATCCACAGAATGGAAAGCGCCGCCACGTACATCGACAGCTGAAACACCGGCAAGTTGAGCACAGCGTTGCCAAAGGTCTTCGTCGCGGTGCGCGCAAGCTCGGTATTGACGGCATCGAACTTGGCCTCCTCGTGCTCGGCGCGCACGTACGCCTTGACGGCGCGCACGGCGGTGAGGTCCTCCTGCACCACGCCGTTGAGATGGTCCATCGAGGTCTGCAACTGGCGGTAGAGCGGACTGACGCGATAGGTGATAACGCCCAGTACGATCGCCAACACCGGCAGGATGATCGCGAAAACGGTGGCGAGCGGACGCGACAGCACCAGCGCATAGACCAAGCCGACGATGAGCGTCACGGGGCCGCGCACCATGGGACGAAAACCGTTGCCGATGGCGTTTTGGATGACGGTGATGTCGGTGGTCATGCGAGTGACCAGCGAGCTGGCGTCGTAGTTGTCCAGATTGCCAAAAGCGAGCGTCTGGATCTTGCGATACTCGGCCTCGCGCAGGTTAGCGCCCAGCCCCGAGGCAACGCGGGCGGACGTGCGCGCATAGCCCAAGCCAAGTACCAGCGAACATGCGGCGCACACCAACATATACGTGCCCTGCAACAGCATGTAGTTGATGTCGCCCGCGGGCACGCCCACATCGATGATATTTGCCATGATGACCGGGATAAACAGCTCGAGCGCCGTCTCGGCCGTCACAAAGAGCACGCCGAGTATGGCATCGCGGCGGTATGCCCCCAGATAGGAAAACAGAATCTTGAGATTGCGCACGCAGGTTCATCCCCCATCAAACGTTGTTCGCAAACCCACGTATTATGGCGCGCCGTGCGGCGGTGTCAAGTGTTCCGAAATCGATTTCTGCAAGGTTGGCGCAGGCACCAAGCTCGCAGGACGCGCCCCTGTATTCAATTGGAAATGAACGCGAGCGTGACTTTTTCGCCCCGCTGCCAACACAAATCTTGACTCTACAATCGTTGTAGGGTTTTCACTACACTGGTACGTAAACGATCTAAGCCAGAAAGCCCCGCCCATGGAACACGACCTCACACGCGGCAACGTCCTTAAGACCATCGCGGTCTTTGCCCTGCCCTATATGCTCTCGTACTTTTTGCAGATGCTCTACGGCATGGCCGACCTGTACATGATGGGGCAGTTTAGCGGTGCCGCCGGTATCACCGCTGTGGGCAACGGCGCGCAGACGCTCTATATCATTACCGTGACGCTCGTGGGCCTGACCATGGGAACGACAGTCATCGTCGGCCACGCCGTGGGTTCGCGCCGCTTCGACCGCGCCGAAGCCGCCATCGGCAACACCATCACGCTCTTTATGGGTGTCTCGGTGGTGCTGGCCGCTGTCCTGCTCGCACTGTGTCCGCAGATTGTGGCACTCATTGGCACGCCGGCCGAAGCGGTCGAAGGAACCGCCGCCTACCTGCGTATCTGCTTTATGGGCATTCCCTTTATCGCCGCGTACAACATCCTCTCGGCCATCTTTCGCGGCCTAGGCGATTCGCGCTCGCCCATGTACGTGATTGGCGTGGCGTGCATCATCAACATCGCGCTCGACTTTCTGTTTATCGGCCACATGGGGCTCGGCCCCGTAGGCGCCGCACTCGGCACGGTTATCGCACAGACGGCGAGCGTGGCCCTCGCGCTTGTGTGGCTCAAGAGCCGCCGTACGCACATTCACCTCAAGCGCAGCGACCTGCGCCCCCAGCCCGAGGTGCTCGGCAGCATCCTTAAGATCGGCGTGCCCGTGGCCGTGCAGGACGGCTGCATCCAGGTGGCGTTTATGTTTATCACCGTCATCGCCAACCACCGCGGCCTGGTTGATGCCGCCGCCGTGGGCCTGGTCGAAAAGATGATCAGCTTTTTGTTCATTGTGCCGAGTTCCATGGGCGCTACCGTCAGCGCGCTCACGGCGCAAAACGCCGGCGCGGGCAAGGGCGACCGCGCACGTCAGGTGCTCAAGGACGCCATGACCATCTCGGTGGTGTACGGCTGCCTGATCACGGCGCTGATGTGGCTGGTGGCGCCGGCATTTATCGGCTTTTTTGCCAAGGACGCCGCGGTGGTCGCGGCCGGCACCGGCTATATGCGCAGCTACATTTTCGACGCAATCTTTGCCGGCATCCACATTTGCTTTAGCGGCTTTTTCGCTGCATACGGCAAGAGCTACATCGGCTTTGCGCACAACGTGCTGGCCGTGGCGCTCATTCGCGTGCCGGGCGCGTGGCTGCTGTCGAACGCCTATTCCAACACGCTGTTTCCCATGGGCATCGCCTCGCCGTGCGGGTCGATTCTGTCGGCAGTCATCTGTGTTGTTGCGTTTACCGTGCTCAACCGGCGCGGGGCTTTTGACAAGTTGGCAGCGTAGCGGGGCAACGCAGGCCTAGCGCCTCTCCCCTGTTTTACCGAAAGGAGCGGTCCTGTGACCGACATGCCAAGCGAACACACCGAGGGCCTGCTCCGCATTGGCGAGGTGGCGCGCTTGCTCAATTTGAGCGTGGGCACACTGCGCCATTACGAACAGATGGGGCTATTGGAACCGGCATATGTCGATCCGACGAGTGGGTACCGCTACTACGGATCGCGGCAGCTCTCCACCCTCAACACCATCGGCAACCTGCGCGTTCTCGACTTGCCGCTGGCGCAGATTCGCGAGTTTGTCACTACGCGCGATATGGATTTGATGCAACGGCAACTGACCAAGCAACAGGAGTTAATTGAGCACAGGCGGCGTGAGTTGGAGCGCATGTCGCGCAAGATTGACCAGCGGCTTGCCTTGCTTCATGGCGCTTTGAATGCTGATCTCGACACCATTAGCGAAATCGAGGAACCCGAACTTCGCTGCGCCGCGCTGCACGAGCGCGTCAATCCCACCGACGCCTATTCGCTGGGATGGCATATCCGCCAGCTTCAGCAGGGACAGCACGAAACCTTTGCCTATCTTGGCAATCTGGGTGTGGGTATCGCGCCCGAACGCCTGGCCGCCGGAGACTTTGATGGCTACGACGAGGTCTTTCTGCTGCTCGATGACACCGATGATTACCTGGGCGATGTTGAGACGCGACCTGCCGCGCGCTGCCTGACCATAAGCTTCCGCGGCACGCACGGACAAGCGGGCCCACGCTATAAGCAGCTGCTCGGCTATATGCGCGAGCACAACCTGACGCCCGCCGGTCCGTCGCGCGAGATCGCCCTGATCGACGACATCATCAGCGATGATCCGGCAACCTACGTGACGCAGATCACGGTGCCCGTTGCCCCGTCCAAATAAAATCCGCCCGAAAGGCATCATGCTTCCGGGCGGTTCTTACTAATCGTCATCCAGCAACTCAAATCGATTTCTAGATATCACCAATGCGGCATAATCTTGGCTTTGGTGAAAAACATGGGCAATCACAACGTCCTCGTTATCGTAGTAATAAAGCATTACATAAGAATTAACGAGGCAAGCATGGTAACCAAGCACTGCAAGCTCGGGTAACTTCGATAAGCCGTAGTCAACTACACCACTTTGAAGAAGCTGGAGCTGACTACGGTATTTATCAAGAAAGTGCCGGGCGGTAAAAACACCATGCCCCAATAGATAATCAACGATATCGTCAACTTCATGTTCAGCTGTAGGCAGGATCTTGACGTTATAGGCCATATTTTTCCTCAAGGTCATCGAGAGCCTCAAAGGCATCACGTGCCGTGCCAGCAGCACGCTCCCGTTCGGCCACAGCTATACGAGCCATCAGACGAGCCTTAGCCCGTTCCTGAACCATGAGATCGTAGTCCTCGGATCGAAGTACGACAAATTTGCTATAGCCATTTTTTGTAACAGTCACTGGACCAGCAGTAGTTTCAACGAGCTCCGAGAATTTCGCGGTGTCCCGCATATCTTTAATTGGAACGCAAACGGGCATGTTCAACTCCAATCATAATTATGTACATAATTATGAAGTGTAGCTCAACCAACGAGCATCGGCTATAGGAGAACTACCGCCCCGGGGACAATCCCCGATATGGCAGCTTTACTCCTCCGGGATCGGAAACGCACGGATGAACTCTGCGGGCGAGAAGGTCTTGATGGTCGAGCGCACAAAAGCGGCGCGATCGCGCGTGATGATAAAGTCCACGCCGGCACGCTCGGCCATCGCACGGATACAGCCATCCTCAAAATCCGGCTCATCGGAATAGGCGGAGGTAAAACAAGCTTCTTGGTCGAGAGGCTCTACCGAGTAGCTCTTAAGGCAATCGCGCACCACCTCGCGGGCGCGCACCTCGCCGACCTGTTTGGTGAGAATGTAGTACGCGTCCTTGAGAGAGCAGGCCGAAACAACGCCCTCGATAAGCCCCACGTCGACGAGCCCCTTGATCGTTTGCGCCGCTGCGTGCTCCGGCCGGCCCGGAAGCACGCAATCGAGCAGAAAATTGATATCGAGAAATGCCCTCATAGGTAGCGCTCCCTCGCGACGCGCTTTTCGTCTTCAACCGTCATCGTATCGAGCGGCGTTCCCTTTGGCATTTTAGCCACGATATCGAGATACTCCTGGTAGTCCTCATCCTCTGCGAGCATCTCGCGAATCTCCTTCCAGGTGATCTTGGGATGCCACATCGTACCCACGTCGCGCTTGGGCTTGCCCGTGCCGAACGCCGGCTTTGCGCCCCCACGCTCCTGGGCAGCGTCATATCCCACTGCAACCGGAGCTTGATAGTCGAGCGGCACAATCTTGAACAACGGCTTGCTCCGCTTGAAGACCACAACCTCCTCGCCCTCATTGGCAACCTTTTCGGCCACCTGCGTAAGGTTTTGGCGCAGCTCCGAAAATGCGACAGTAACCATAACGGCTCCTCTCAACATGTATCTTCACTGCTAAGTATACACGTTAACGTTAATGTTAACGTATATGAGAATCACCACAATGGGGGCGATCAACCATTACGGACAGCTCTGCTTTGTATGAATCTCTTATCGCTCCGAGACGGCAGCGGTCCGCAGAATCGCCCTCAGCAACCTGCGCGACGCAGATCACGGTGCCCGTCACCGCGCCCAAATAAAAACCTCCCGGAAAGCGTCAGCGTTTTCGGAAGGTTTTTCAATTTGTTTATCGATGTCTTAAGCCTGGGGCACCTGACCAGTCGCCAGGATCCGCTCGAGGGCGTCCTCGTCCAGCACGGGCACACCCAGCTGCTCGGCCTTGGCGAGCTTGGAGCCCGCTTTGGGACCGGCGACCAGATAGCTCGTCTTCTTTGAAACACTGCCCGAAACCTTGGCGCCGAGCACCTTGAGCGCCGCGCCCGCCTCGTCGCGTGTGCGGTTGACGAGCGTGCCGGTGAGCACAAAGGTCAGACCCGCGAGTGGCTGTGCGTCGGCAAGCTCGCCTGCCACGCCAGCGTCGGCTGCGGCTTGCGCGTGCGCAGCGCCCAAGTCGACCTCGAGCGACAGGCCCGCCTGGCGCAGGCGCTCCAGCACGGCAAGGTTTTCGGGCACGGCCAGGAACTGCTTGACGCTCGCCGCAATCTTGGGACCGATGCCCTCGCACTCGGCGATATCCTCTTCGCTCGCCAAGATGAGCTTGTCAATCGACAGGAATCGCTCGGCAATAACCTCGCCCACACTCTTGCCCACGTGGCGGATGCCCAGGGCAAACAGCACGCGACCGAGCGGCTGGCTCTTGGACTTGTTGAGCTCGGCGATGATTTTCTCGGCCGTCTTGAGGCCCACCGGGATGGGGTCGCCCTTCTTGACGCCCTTTTTGCTGTTGGAGCTGGCATAGGTGCGCCCCGTGTCCAGACCGGCGATGTCGTCGACTGTGAGCTGGTAGAAGTCCGCGACATCGTGGATAAGGCCGGCGGCGATCATCTTGTCGACGATCTCGTCGCCCAGGCCGTCGACGTCCATGCAGCCACGGCTCACCCAGTGGAGCAGGCGCTCCTTGAGCTGTGCGGGGCAGTCGATGGACACGCAGCGGTAGGCAACCTCACCGTCCTCGTGGACCACGGGGCTACCGCACACGGGGCAAACCTCGGGCATGTGCCAGTCGACCGAATCGGCCGGGCGTTTGTCGAGCACCGGGCCTACGACCTCGGGAATCACGTCACCCGCCTTGTGCACGATGATGGTGTCGCCCTCGCGCACGTTTTTGCGGCGGATCTCGTCGATGTTGTGCAGCGTGGCGCGCGCGATGGTAGAGCCGGCGACCGTCACCGGGTCGAACTCGGCGACCGGCGTGAGCACACCGGTGCGGCCCACCTGGATGCGAATTTCGCGCAGGACGGTCTGCTTTTCCTCGGGCGGGAACTTAAAGGCAATGGCCCAGCGCGGTGCGCGAGCGGTAAAGCCCAGGTCGAGCTGCTGCTGGAAGCTGTCGACCTTTACGACCACGCCGTCGATGTCGTAGTCCAAGTCGCCGCGATGCTCGAGGGCCTGGGCACAGAACTCGTGGACCTCGGCCGGCGTGGCGCAGCGGGCCACGTTGGGGTTGACGCTAAAACCGGCGCTGCGCAGCCAGTCGAGGAACTCACGCTGGCTGTGGACGTGCAGCGGATCGGTATCGGCAATGGCGTAGATAAAGGTGGCCAGGTCGCGGCGCGCCGTGACCTTGGGATCCTTCTGGCGCAACGATCCGGCGGCGGCGTTGCGCGGGTTGGCGAAGGGGTCGCGGCCCTCGGCATCGGCCTCTTCATTCAGACGAACAAAGCTGCCTTTGGGCATATAGACCTCGCCGCGTACTTCGATGGTACGCTCGCGGTCGGCACCCATGTGGGCGAGCGCCGGCTCGGACAGGTGCATGGGCACATCCTTGATGGTACGCACGTTGAGCGACACGTCCTCGCCCGTTGTGCCGTCACCGCGCGTGGCGGCGCGCACAAAGGTGCCGTTTTGGTAGGTAAGCGCCACGCCCAGACCGTCGATCTTAAGCTCGCAGGTATAGGTAACGCTACCGGCACCGAGCGCATCCTCGGTGCGCTGGAGCCAAGCGTCGAGCTCGTCCAGGTCCATGGCATCATCCATGGAATACATGCGTGCCATGTGCGTGACCGGCGTAAACTGCTCGCTCACGTAGCCGCCCACGCGCTGGGTATAGCTGTCGGGCGTCACCAGGTCGGGGTAGGTGGCCTCGATTTCCTGCAGCTCAACGAGCATTTTGTCGAAGGCGGCGTCCGTGATCTCGGGCGCGTCGAGCATGTAGTAGCGATAGGCATGGTAGTCGAGCTCGTGGCGCAGCTCGGCCGCGCGCGCTGCCGCCTGGGCACGGGCATCGGTCGGTGCGGTGGCTTCCGCGGTCGTGGGCGTTTCGGTATCGATGTCCACGCCGTCACCAAACAGGCTCGATTGCTCCATAGCGGCACTCCTTCGCTCGATTTCAAACGGATACTA
This sequence comes from Collinsella sp. AM41-2BH, assembly GCF_003468085.1. Taxonomy (NCBI): domain Bacteria; kingdom Bacillati; phylum Actinomycetota; class Coriobacteriia; order Coriobacteriales; family Coriobacteriaceae; genus Collinsella; species Collinsella sp. AM41-2BH. Next base: position 120,330 of record NZ_QSGH01000004.1, on the reverse strand, counting down.
GAGTACCACCGGTCACGATGGGGCCGAATAGCGGTCTCAAACCGCACCGAATCGGCAGCCGCCAGACTGGGGTGGGTCGCGCGATTAAACCATGCTCTTATCAGCTCTAAATGATCCGTTTCCCCGTCCCCAAAGGATCAATAGGAAAAGAGGGGGGCTGTCCCGCGTTGATGGGACAGCCCCCTGGCCTCGATATGTGCGATACAGCTCGTTAGAAACCCTGGCCGTTGCCCTGACCCTGGCCCTGCTGGCCAAGCAGCTCCTCCAGATACTGGCGCAGCTGCTCGTCGGTAATGCCACCGTTGCCGGTGTCAGTCGCGCTGTCGTCCTGCTGCTGGTTCTGCAGCTTCTCATCGGAGCCCAGCTCGACGGTGACCTTCTTCTCGTCCTTGCCGCGCATGAGCGTGATCTCGACCTTCTCGCCCACCTCGTGGCTGCGCAGCGCGATGATCAGGCCATCGGCGCTCGAAATCTCATCGTCGCCCAACTTGGTGATGACGTCGCCCTCCTGAATGCCGGCCTTGGCGGCAGGACCATCCTCAACGACGCTCGCCACATACGCGCCGCTATCGGTGCTCAGCTTGTTGCTACGGGCGTTGAGCGCATTGACGCTCGAAAGCGTGGCGCCCATGTACGGATGCACCGGCGTCTTACCGTCGATGATCTGGTCGGCAATGTTCTTGGCGTAGTTAACCGGAATGGCAAAGCCCACTCCCGAGCTGGAGCCCGAGTAGCTCTCGATGAGCGAGTTGATGCCCACGAGCTCACCGTTGTCGTTGACGAGCGCACCGCCGGAGTTGCCCGGGTTGATGGCGGCATCGGTCTGGATCATGTTGGCATAGATGGTGTTACCGTTGGTAGAGCTCATGGCCGTTGAGCGATACAGCGCCGACACAATGCCCGTGGAGACAGACTGCTCGTTGCCGAACGGCGAGCCGATCGCCATGACCCACTCGCCCACGTTGAGCTTGGAGGAATCGCCGATCTCGATCGGGGTGAGCTTGGAGGCGTCGGCGTCCTTGAGCTTGATGACGGCCAGGTCGCTCGAGGCATCGTTGCCCACGAACTCGGCCTCGTACGTAGTGCCGTCATCCATGGTCACCACGTACTGATCGTAGCCATCGACCACGTGGTTGTTGGTGAGGATGTGGCCCTCGGTATCGAGCACAACGCCCGAACCGACGCTGCCCGAGCTGTCCGACTCGTCGGCAGACTGCGAAAGCGCGTTGCTCTGGCTGCCACTCGAAGTAGCGGTAATGGAGACCACAGAGGGCAGCGCCTTGGCAGAGACCGCCTCGGCCAGCGTTGTGTCCTCGGAATCAATCGTAATCTTTTGCGTCGATGAACCCGAAGCACCCGCCGTCACGGCATTCTTTCCGCCGCCAATGTTGAGCGTGTCGCTCATAATGAGCGCAATGACCAGCAGGGCGCCGCAGGCACAACCGGCAAGCGCCGTAATAAAGATCGGCAGCTTTTTGGTCTTAGTCTTGACCACTGTGTGCTTGTTTACAACCTGCTGGCTGCCCAGCGGCTTTCCGGTCTGCGTGTCGTAGGCCTGCACGTAGGGAATGTTGCTGTCGGCAGGCGTCGACTCTACCTGCACACGCGGCTGCTGTTGGGTCTCGCCGGCGTTGCCCGCATCCTGGGGACGCTGGGAATCGTTCTCGCTCATAGCTGCGATCCTTTCGTCAAATAACCAAAGGCCCGCCAAACACGTGGCGGGCCATCGTTGTTCACGTTGAGTTGTACCCCAAGCTGGGCAGTCCCGAGCACTAGATGCCAAGATTTCAGCTTTGCTTAAGTAATGACATGCTTATAGGCCAATTCGTTTTATGCCGTCATGTCTATTCGATATAACAGTCGATAGCAAAACTATATGTTGAATCGTTAATAAAGTCTGTAATCGTCGCGCCCATACCCGATCCGCACGTCCACTTATCCTTCTCCGCATCGTATGGCGTTGGCCCCCACCCCGTTTCATATGATGCTTCGCTTTCTGTGAAGTAGTTCATCACATATTTATCTTTCTGCATGAGCGCATACCAAGCGTTTGCATACATCACAAGCGGATCGGTTTGAATTATCGAATATTTTCCCGACCGAATTGCAATGCTTTGCCCATCTTCAGAATATTCAACAACAATCTCAATCTTTGCCAACACCGGCAGTGAATCATCTGACTCCCTATGAACCGTCACCAAATTCTTAGTTGCCGCTCTTGTCAGGGACGCTGCACCGTCATTATTCCTGTTTATGCTGCCAACAGCCATTTTTCTATTTCCGGCACCCAAGACATCTTTGCTTCGCGCCGAGGACACAATAACCCCAGCCTCATTCCGAACTATCATGTCGGTCACAAGCGTCAATCGTTTTTGCGCATTCGTAAGCTGCGCAGCGTTGGCCCCTCTCGCCCCAGCAAACATAACAGCTCCTGATGCCAAGACGAATAGCTGTCTTCTGTTGATCATTCCTCTCGCTCCTCACCGATTTGGTTAACTTTTTCCATATAGTAGGGATGCAAAGTTTCCTCTTCTAAATTGGCATCACTTGCGAAGAATAGAATCCATTTCTCTCCCGCCTTCAGCCCTGAAGCAGTTCCGGTATTAAAGTAACTACGGATATCAATCTCTTTCCGCCCTCCGCTTGACACGAGAGCCTCAAATTGTCCGTTATGAATATCCGACAGCGTCTGTACTTCAACTGAAATATGTTCGTCATCTTTTCCACCGACGACCGAGGGGATCGGTTGATAGGCCGCGACAACCAATATCCCAAGAAATGCGCAAAGAAGCCCCAGCGTTTTACGTATGCGCTTTCTATCATCTTCGCCGTCACTCTCCACAATACGTCCCTTCATGCGATATATAAATCGTTGTGTCATATGGAAGAAAACGCAGCTGATTGAACCAACCATCCCAGACAACAAGCATATATTTCTTATCATTTGAATATGTATTATGCATAGCCACATATCCCGCAACAGCCATCGCATGAGCGTCATGGCTTGAACTGAGAGTCCCAGAAAAGATACTGAGATTTCCAGAATCTGCAGTTGCCCTGAAAGAATCCCAAGATGGATACCAGGCAAATGATGTCTCAAGCCTTTTCCCGCGCCTAGCACAGAACTCCTTAATAGCCGGGGCAGCATTTGGAGATGGAGTCTCTCCTTGGGTAAAGTAAAGGCCCGTAGCTTGATCGAATGACTTATTTGGTTTGCCGGATGTTCCCGATAACTGCCAAAGCTCATGATATAAGTCTGGCAATTTGAGCCGGTTTAGCGTTACATAATGGCTGCTTACAGCAAACATCGCAGACACATCGCAAGCATAGGTCCCCGTTTCTTTAATAACCTCTGATTGTGTAGGCGTTATCATCCCTGAAATAGTTTTACTTGCGTCAATGACATATCCTTGTTTATACAGGTCTTTGGGCAATACGAAAACATCCTCGAACCTGCCTGGAGATCCGCTGCGGCTATTTCCCACAGAAAACACCGCTGTTGACCGGCATCCCTTCTCATCTAAAACAACGTTATTATCCAGATCTGCAATACCAAAAGACAGCTCGTCAAATTTCAAAGCAACGATGTCATCTTGGGATGCGAGAAGGGCTATTTCATCGCTTGTATTCTCAATGGGCATAGGGGCGTTCGGAGCCAAGCAGTATTCGCTGATCCACCAAGATCGCTCTGAATCAAATACGACGTAGCCATAGTTAACGTCATCCCGCTTCGCGCGAACGATATACCCGATTGATTCCCCATCGGAATTCACCATTTTTACTGGGTCACAAGCGGTCACCGGCTCATCCGATACGTCATCAAAGAAAGCTTGCGCTTGCTCCACAGCTATTTGCGGTGTGACACGAACCAAGTCGTCGTCTCCAAAAACCAACCCTGGAGACATCAGGGCGGCAAGCAATACTATGAATCCGACAATCACCTTTTTCGAATAACGCATTTCTTCCTCCATCCGTACAGTAGGGAGATACGGTAACTAAATGATATTCGTGAGATAGTGCTATACGTTTGATATTGTTTTTACTGACACACTTTAAATCGGTGAAAAGTCTTCTTTTCGCCCTAAACGAGAAAAGGGTACTGGAGAAATCTCCAGTACCCTCACATTCCTCTATTTACTTGCTAGTCCTTAAATAAATAGCCCACGCCGCGGACGGTGGTGATGTGCGCCGCGATCTGCGGGCCCACCTTGGAGCGGATGCGTCGGATATGCACATCGACGGTACGGGTGCCGCCGCAGTACTCAAAGCCCCACACGCGGTGCAGCAGCACCTCGCGGCTGTAGGCACGGTTGGGATGCGTGGCCAAAAAGCTCAGCAGCGAGTACTCCATCAGCGTCAGGTCGATGGGCTCGTTATCGAGCGTCACCTGGTAGGTAGCCAGGTTGATCTCGAGGTTATCGATGTTGAGCACATCGTCGGCGGTAACGGTCTCCTCCTCGCCCATCAGGCGCTGCGCGCGAGCCTTGAGCTCGTTGGGCGTCGCCGTGGGGCATACAAAGTCGGCATGCGCGTGATTGGGCAGGCGCAGGGTGCCGAGCGCCTCGTCGTCGACGATCACCAGCATGGGAACACCGCCGCGGTCGTCAAGCCACTTGGCAATCTGATCGATGCGGTCGCTGCGGATGCCATCGGAATCGAGGATCAGCAGGTCAAAGTCGTGCGCCGCAGTCGGCGAATCGGGAGTGGCAAGACTCACCTCGACACCCAGGGTGGTCGTCAGGCTGCGGGCAAACTCGTGGAAGCGCGTCGTGCGCGCCATGAACAGGGCACTCTTTTCGGACATATCGGCCTCCAAAGAAATGAGCTCAATCGTACTGGAACAAGCCAGCGCGATTAGGAGTTCGCCAGGTAGTGCTTGATCTCCCACTCGGTGATCGTAGACTCAAACTTATGCCACTCGTCGCGCTTCTTTTTGAGGAAGAAGCTGTGGATGTGCTCGCCGAGAGCATCCTTCATAAACTGCGAGTCCTCAAACACGTCGAGCGCCTCTTTGAGCGAGCGCGGCAGCGGCGCGTAGCCGGCCTCGACCATCTGACGGTCGGTAAGCTTGAGCGTCTCGGCCGTGGCCTCGGGCGGGAGTTCCAGCTTGCGCTCGATGCCGTCCAGACCAGCCGCCAGCGTGACGGCGTTGACCAGGTACGGGTTGGCCATGGGGTCGGGACTGCGCAGCTCGATGCGCGTGGACAGCGGCTTGCCGGGCTTGTAGACCGGGATGCGGACCATACTCGCGCGGTTGCGCAGGCCCCACGTGGCGTACTGCGGCACGGAGTCGCCACCCGTGGTGATGCGCTTGTACGAGTTGACCGTGGGGTTGGTGATGGCGCTGATTTCGCGCGCGTGCGCCAGAATACCTGCCATGTAGTGCTTGGCGACGTCGGAGAGATGGTACTTCTCGTCGTCCTCGCCCCAAAAGACGTTGTTGCCGTCATGGTCGAACAGCGACTGGCACAGGAACATAGCACTGCCATCCTCGCCCGCCAACGGCTTGGGCATAAAGGAGGCGTGGCAACCGCTCTCGTAGGCCTGCTGCTTAATGATGAGTTTGGCCGTAGTGATGGCGTCGGACATACTCAGGGCCTCGGCGTGGCGCAGGCTCATGCCGTGTTGCGAGCGGCCGGCGGCGTGGAAGGTGTACTCCACGGGCACGGACATCTTCTCGAGCGTGAGAACCGTGTTGCGGCGCAGGTCGCGGGCGGCATCACTCACCGAAAGATCGAAGTAGCCCACGTTGTCGAGCGGCTCGGGGGTGTGCTCGTCAGGGAAGTAGTAATACTCCAGCTCGGCGCCCACATTGAGCAGGTAGCCGGCCTTCTCGGCCTTGTAGAACATGCGGCGCAGGGCATCGCGCGGGTCACCGGCGAACGGCTTGCGATCGGGAGTGCACACGTCGCAGAACACGCGGGCTACGCCGTTGTGGCTCGGACGCCACGGCAAAATCTGGAAGGTCGAAGCATCGGGAAACGCCAGCATGTCGGCTTCCTCGGGCGTGGCAAAGCCCTCGATAGCGGAGCCGTCAAAGCCAATACCCTCCTCAAAAGCGACCTCAAGGTCCTCGGGGCTAATGGCAAAGTTCTTGAGGCGGCCGAGAATGTCGACAAACCACAGACGCACAAAGCGGATGTCACGCTGCTCTACGGAGCGGAGTACGTAATCGATGTTCTGCTGGTTCATGTCGCTCCCCTTTCTTTCGGGCGGGTTTCGACTGGTCTATATCGCAGATACTATCGCAGAAAAATGTTTCCGCAGGGTTAAAGCGTATCAAGCGCTCAAAAAACGTGTGCGAACAGGCCGTGAGGCCAAGAGACTAGCGCGAGGTCGAAGCGCGGTGTTCGATGTGGCCGGGGACCTCGATGCGCTTGGGGGCGAGCTTTGCGGCATCGCCCACCGTAGTGGTAACGACGTCGATGCGCTCGGACAGGCGCTCGACCACGCGCTCGGCGATGGTGAGAGTGTCTTGCGCGGCCGTGGTCACACCGCCAAAGAGCACGTGGTTCCAGGGGTAATCGTCAAACGTCGCGATCTTGAGGCCAACCGGCAACGAGGGCCCCAACTGTGCCAGTGCCTCGGTCAGACGCAGGAAAACCAGGCCGTTGACGGCAATGAGGCCGAGCTTTTTACCTGCGTACTCGCGGATGGCCTCGTCCAGGCGACTGACACCCTCGACGCCACCGTCCGCCAAGGTGACGACCTCGCCGGCCAGGCCGCGGCGCGAGAGCTCGTCGGCAAACGCCTCGGCGCGCTCGCGACGCACGGGACTGTCGTCGCTTGCCTCGGTGAGCAGGCACAGACGCTCGCTGCCCGCAGCAGCCAAGGCGTCTACCAGGCCGGCGACCAGCTCACGGTTGTTGGAGGTCACCAGATCGATGCCACCGTCGGCAACGTCGCGGTCGAGCAGTACAACGGGCAGGCGCCCCGCGGCCGCGGCAATCGCCTTGTCGTTGCCTCCGCAGGTATTGACGACCAGGCCGTCCACGCCGGCATCGATAAGTCTGGTGAGCGACTCTGCCTCCTTGGCGGGGTCGTTGCCGCTAATGGCCGTCATGAGCGAGCAGCCGCGCGCGGCGGCGCTGGCGGAAAGCCCTTCGAGCATGGCGCTGGAGAACGGGTTGGCGATGTCGGCCAAGATTACGCCGATGAGGTTGGTGCGCGAGCTGCGCAGATTGCGTGCGGCGGCACGTGGGCGATAGCCGGTGCGCTCGATAACCGCCGCGATGCGAGCGCGGGTTTCCTCGGTCATCTGCCCGGGGCGGTTATTGAGATAGCGCGAAACCGTGGCCGGACTCACGCCCGCCTCGGCGGCAATGTCCTTGATTCTCATCTGCGCCATAGCGCACCCCGTTTCCCAATTGTCGGCGGTCTGAGCCATTTTAGGCATTTTTTTAAAAATCTCGCTTGCAAAACGCTGTAGGTGAGTATACTACAACTCGAAACGAAACCGATTTCGTAAACCGATTTCGGCAAGCGCTGGCATGGAGGTGCAAAGATGTACCCTACCGTCTTGGCACCTCCGTGCCAACGCCATATTAAAGGTGTACGCACGAGCAAGAAGGAGCTGCGCGACCATGGGTAAAACGGTTCTTACCTTCGGCGAGATCATGATGAGGCTCTCGCCCAAAGATCATCTGCGCATTGAGCAGGCGACCGAGTTTGATGTCCGCTACGGCGGCGCCGAAGCCAACACCGCGCTTTCCCTGGCCTACCAGGGCGACAACGCCGCTTACGTCTCCGTTGTTCCGGCCAACCGTCTGGGCGAGTGCGCCCTTCGCTCGCTGAAGGCTTACGGCGTCGACACCACGCGCGTTGTGCGTCAGGGCGACCGTCTTGGTTCCTATGTGTTTGAGGTCGGCGCCTCGCAGCGCGGCAACGGCTGCGTCTATGACCGCAAGTATTCCGCCATCAACATGGCCAAGCGCGACGTCTTTGATTGGGACGAAATCCTCAAGGGCGTCGATGTCTTCTACTTCTCTGGCGTGACTCCCGCCGTGTCCGATGAGATGGCCGCCGCCTGCAAGGATGCCCTCACCGCCTGCCGTGCCAAGGGCATCACCACCGTGTGCGACGTGAACTATCGCGGCAAGATGTGGTCGCCCGAGAAGTCGCAGGCCACCATGAAGGAACTCTTGCCGCTCGTCGACATCTGCATCGCCAACGACGAGGACGCGCCTGCCGGCCTCGGTATGACCTGCGTCTCCGGCTCCCTTGCCCACGGCATCGAGGAGCGCGACACCTACGTCGAGATGGCCCGTCAGATCTGCGCCGAGTACGGCTGCAAGAAGGTCGCCTCGGTCGTCCGCAACATCTCCTGCGTCGAGCGCTCCATCTGGATGGGCATGCTCTTTGACGCCGAGAGCGGCGAGCACTGGTTCTCCTCTGCTCATGACGTGCACGTGCTCGAGGGCGTTGCCGCCGGTGACGCTTTCAACGCCGGCCTCGTTCATGCCCTCATCAACGACTTTGAGCCACAGGACGCCGTCAACTACGCGATTGCGGCATCGATCCTCAAGCTCACCATCAAGGGCGATTCCAACTTGGTGACCGCAGACGAGATCGCAGCCGTGGCATTCGCCGCCGACGGTGGCACTCGCGTCGCGCGCTAAACCGCCCCATTCCGTGGGCCGCAGTTCTCCACACCCATACCCCTGCGGCCCGATCCCCGATTTTTCCGGTCGGGCAAAACCACCAGTCCCATTCCGGTTTTGCCCGGCATTTCCTATACGACTGGTCGCGTAGCCGGTTTTGGAATTGCTTGTGACCCCAAGCAGTGCCTCCGATAACCAATCCAAAATCGGCTCTTGACCAGCGCATTTGGCAACTATGCGCCCACGCGCGCCACACATTCGAAAGGAACACCATGTTCGATCAGTTCTACACCACGCTTGAGTCCCTGGGCATCGTGCCCGTCGTCGTGCTCGATAAGGTCGAGGACGCCGCTCCGCTCGCTCACGCCCTTATGGCAGCTGGCATGAAGTCCGCCGAGGTCACCTTCCGCACCGCCTGCGCCGCCGAGTGCATCGCCGCTATGGACGAGGCCGAGCCCGAGATGTGCGTCGGCGCTGGCACCGTCCTGACTGTCGAGCAGGTTGAGCAGGCCCGCGCCGCCGGTGCCAAGTTCATCGTCTCCCCGGGTTACAACGAGGACGTTGTAAAGCACTGCATCGGCATCGACCTGCCCGTCCTTCCTGGCACCGTGACCCCCTCCGAGGTTACCGCCGCCGAGAACCTGGGCCTCAAGGTCACCAAGTTCTTCCCCGCGGCTCAGTATGGTGGCCTGAACACCATCAAGGCCCTCGCCGCTCCGTTTGTCGGCCATCGCTTTATGCCCACCGGCGGCGTGAGCACTGCCAACGTCGAGGAGTACCTGAGCTCCTCCGCCATCATCGCCTGCGGTGGCACCTGGATGGTCAAGCCCGCCCTGTTCGCCGATGGCGACTTCTCCAAGGTCGAGCAGATTGCCCGCGAGGCCATGGACGTCGTCAAGAAGGTCCGCGGCTAGATTTAGCTCTCTATCGTGAAAGGGGGCGTGCCCTAGACCTCGCCCCCTTTCTTTTAAAGCGGCTCGGAAGCGCGCCGTTTCCGTCACGAACAAGAACCAAAACCGTCTTGTATGCTGATAGAACGTGACGGAAGCGACACGCGCCCGAGCCGCTTTGCTTTCCCGGTCAATCAACCGACTCAACATAATCCAGTCCACCAAAACAGCTGCGGCACCGTCTGGAGGAATGGACCCTTGCTTCCGGTCTTTTCCTCCAAGCGGCGCCGCAGCCTTTTCATGCCCCGATTGCACCCCCGCACTTGCGGTGAAATACGGACTGCTTACGTCGTCAAAGCCGCAAAACAGTCCCTATTTCACCGCAACTAATGTAGGGAACGAGTTAGATGGCCGAGTCTTTGGACAGCTCGAAATAGTCGGGATGCAAGGCGATAACCGGGCCCTGCTCCTCGGGCATCAGATGCAGGTGCGTCTCTGCCAGGTAGCTCGCCGTGTCGGTATCGCCCTTTTTAATGGCCTCGAGAATCCGGCGATGCTGCCGACGAATCGGCTCCCAATCCAGATCCTGCGACACCATACGCAACCAGTTGTATCGCTCAAAATGCGTGTTGACGCTCTTCATCCAATCCCACAGCATGTGGCGGCCGGCGATCTCAAAACACGTCTCGTGAAACAGGTTGTCCAGATCGAAAAAGCGACGCGTCTCGCGATGGTCGAGCGACTCGGACTCGGCCAGAATCTGCTCGAGCCGATGCTTTTGCTCGGGTGTGGCGGCCGAACAGCATTTAATGAGCACGCTTCTCTCGAGCTTTTCGCGCAAGAAACAGGCGTTCTCGGCGCGCTCCATGCTGATCTTTGAGACATAGGTGCCGCTTTTGGGGCGCGTTTCCACCAGCTCCTGCTCGCGCAGGCGCACGAACGACTCGCGAATGGGCGTGCGCCCGATTCCCGTCTCCTTTTCCAGACCGATCGCCGATAAGCGCGTGCCGGGCTTGAGCTCGGCATAGATGATCTTGGAGCGCAATGCGTTGTATGCCTGATCTTGCAGGCTCTGATGATACTGGTGCTGTTCCATAAAGCCCTCGAATGAAGCCCACGGTTTGTCGAATATCTCCACGTAATACTATCGCATCCCCCATCCCACGGCGATGTTTGAGGGGTAGGGCCGGGATTCGGCTTTTGACCGATAAGTTGTTGCAATTAGGTGAACGTTCACCTAATTTCTTCTATTTCGCTTTGCAAATGGATTCCCATACGTATACTAAATCTCAACGAAACCGATTTCGTCAAGCCTGGGCAATAGGATGCTAAGACGCACCCTACCATCTTGGCATCCTATTGCCCAGGCCATGTCTTTTGCTTTCCTCCCGTCTTGTTGAGCCCTTCAGTCCCATTCCGGCACAACGAGACATTCCTAGACGACTGACCATGGGGCCGGCTTTTCTGCCGTTAAGGCAGTGCCTCCGATAACCCTCTTTTTGCCGGCCCAGGTCAGACATTTCTTTTCAAATATCATTCAATCGAAAGGATGCAGCAGCATGCGACCGCTCATCATCATGCATGGCGAGAAGATCGACTGGCGTCATACCGTCATAAGAATGCTGATGTATCTGGCGGGCGTTGCCGTGCTGGCACTCGGTATGAGCCTCCAGACGGCATCTGGCCTGGGCGTCGCCGCGCTCACGTGCTTTGCCACGACCCTATCCATGCTCACGGGCAAGACGCTCGGCTTTTGGATTACAACTACCTATGTCGCTTACATCGCGGCGCAGCTCGCCATCTTGCGACGCGAATTTCAACCGCGCATTTTGCTCGAGCTTTGCTTTTCAACGCTAATGGGCGGCTTCACCGATCTGTTCATGGCGTTCAACCCGCTGCATCCCACGGCGCTCCCCGCGCAGGTTGCGACCATGCTGCTCTCCCTCGCTATCACCGCATTTGGCGTCAGTCTCGTCGTCAACATGGGCGTTGTCCCCAACGCACCCGACGGCTTGGTGCAGGTCATTGCGGAAAAGCTCAAGCGCCGTTTTGGAGACGTAAAGATCGTGTTCGATTGCTCGCATGTCGCCGCCTCGCTCACGCTGTCGCTGGTATGCATGCACAACTTAGGCGGCTTTGGCGTAACCACCGCCATCTCGGCACTGTTCTTGGGCCACATCATCAACTTCGCCAACAAGCTGTTTGCCCAGCGATTCGTCCGTATGGCGTTTGGCGCCAAATAGCGAACAGCCGCTGAGCAAACGAGGCTCGAGTGCCCGGCATGTCTATGTCGCAAATAACGACGCACGCGCTATACGGACGATGAGGAATAGCCCGTCGCAAACCCCGCAAGCGGAGCTATATGTTGCTATAACTTGACATAAATTGGCCCATTGCCAGCCGGCATGCAAAAGGCCCCAAGCCATTCGCGGCTTGGGGCCTGCCTGGTAACACAGGTCTTTCGGACTACGCTCGCTCGTATTTCGTGGCGCGGCCTGTCCCCTGTTTCATGATTGCGTTTCGGCTGAGCAGAGATTCGAGCGCGGACAGTGTTCGCGCACGGCTCAGTCCTGTCTGTTTCTCGATCTCACTTCGTGATCTAAATAAGACGAAAACCGTTTGCGTACGGCTTAGAACCAGACGCAAACGGTTTTCGTCTTATTTGCGTACGGAAATTAGATACAAATTTCACGCTCATACGACTCTTTACCAAACGCAAAGTGTTTTCATCCGGCAATGCGTCCGTAATCCAAACAAAAGGGCCCCGAGCTCGTGTGAACTCGGGGCCCTTTTGTGCCGCGCATTTATGAGAGGAGAAATGAAAAGCTGATTGAGGGGGCCATCCGCACGCAACCCCACCGCAGCGCACGATGCGATGTATTTGCACCTGGTCTACAACCGCAACATGATCGCGGAGGGCGCGCAGGCGAAGAGCAAATAGCAGACATCACGGCAATCGCTTCCAACCGTTCACCTTTTAAAAGTGAACGTTCACCTGTTTCTAGGGAAACCTGAATGCAAATTCCTCCGCTTCTCCTATACTGAGCTTGTATTAAAAGTAAGACTTATATAGATGAACGTTTCTTTTGGAAGGATCGCTATGTCTAACCTTATGGACAGCTTCCGCCTGGACGGCAAGGTCGCGCTCGTGACCGGCGCCACCTATGGCATCGGCATGGCCATGGCCGAGGCACTCGGCGAAGCCGGCGCCAGGGTCGCCTTTAACGCCCGTCACGCCGACAAGGTCGCCGAGGCCGAGAAGCACTACCGCGAGCTGGGCTTTGATGCTCACGGCTATGTTGCCGACGTCACCGACGAGGCCGTCGTCGCCGAGCTCATCGCCAAGATCGAGGCCGATTTTGGCACCACGCCCGACATTCTGGTCAACAACGCCGGCGTCATCCAGCGCACCCCGATGCTCGACATGAGCGCCGAGGACTTCCGTCGCGTCGTCGACATCGACCTCAATGCCCCGTTTATCGTGTCCAAGGCCTGCCTGCCGGGCATGATCGCCAAGGGTCACGGCAAGATCATCAATATCTGCTCCATGATGAGCGAGCTGGGCCGCGAAACCATCGCTGGCTACGCCGCCGCCAAGGGCGGACTCAAGATGCTCACCAAGAACATCTGCTCCGAGTTTGGCGAGGCCAATATCCAGTGCAACGGCATTGGGCCGGGCTACATTGCCACGCCGCAGACCGCGCCGCTGCGCGAGACGCAGCCCGATGGCAGCCGTCACCCGTTCGACCAGTTCATCATTGCCAAGACGCCGGCAGCCCGTTGGGGCACGCCCGAGGACCTGAAGGGTCCCGCCGTGTTCCTGGCTTCCGATGCTTCGAACTTCGTCAACGGGCACATTCTGTACGTGGACGGCGGCATACTCGCCTACATCGGCAAACAGCCGCAGTAAGGAAACTGGGCGAGGCGGCGGGCGATAAAGTCTGCTGCTCGGGCAGTCCTGCTCGCACGGAAAGCACATTAAGTGCTTTCCGGCTCGTGCGGAACTCGCGACAGACTTTATCGCCCGCCGCCCGCACAGCTCATCCTGGGCTGGATTAGCCGCCGCCCGCATACAGAAACAAAAAGAAAAAACGCTTGGTAGAAAGGTTAACTCCTATGAAGATCGCTCTGATCAACGAGAATTCTCAGAACTCCAAGAACCCCATGATTGAGGCTGCGCTTAAGAAGGTTGTCGAGCCCATGGGCCACACCGTCTTTAACTATGGCATGTATGCCGATGCCGATTCCAAGCCTCTCACCTACGTGCAGAACGGCATCCTTGCCGCTGTGCTGCTCAACTCCGGCGCTGCCGACTACGTCGTGACCGGCTGCGGCACCGGCGAGGGCGCCATGCTCGCCTGCAACTCCTTCCCCGGCGTGCTGTGCGGCCACGTTGCCGACCCGCTCGACGCCTACACCTTTGCTCAGGTCAACGATGGCAACGCCGTCGCCATGCCCTTCGCCCTCAAGAACGGCTGGGGCCAGGAGCTCAACCTCGAGTACACCTTCGAGAAGCTCTTTGGCTTTGGTTCGGGTAACGGCTATCCCGCCGAGCGTGTTGAGCCCGAGCAGCGCAACAAGAAGATCCTCGACGGCGTCCGCGCTGTAACCATGCGTCCGCTCGTCGACGTCTTGGGCGAAATCGACCAGGACCTGGTGAAGGGCGCCCTGGCTGGTGAGCACTTCCAGGAGTACTTCTTCGCCAACGCCACCGACGAGGCCATCATCGCCAAGGTCAAGGAGCTCTTGGGTCTCTAATCGCACGACTCATTACAGCCAACGCAAACGGCGGCCGTCCCGAAACTCGGGGCGGCCGCCGTTTTTTGCTATCGAGTGGTGCAAAGGGGGTCAGGTTCAGATGCACCAAGTTGGTGCAAAGTAACCCGTCCCCCATGCACCAAGGGGTTAACTAGAGCTCGCAGGCAACCTTGTATCCGTCGCCGATGGCATCACGAATGTTGCCGCACTTCTGGGCATCGCCCAGCACGTGGGTGGAGACACCGGCAGCGGCAAGGTCGTCGGCAAGCTTGGTATTGGGACGATAGCCCATGGCAAGCACCAGCGTATCGGCATCGGCGATGGTGTGGATCTGGCCATCCTTTTCGTACGAGATGGTGTCCTCGGTGATCTCGGTCACCTTGGCCTCGGTCAGCACGTGAACGCCCTTGGAGAGCATGCGCGTGATGAGCACCGCGCGACCGGCGCCGCCCTCGTTAGCGGCAAGCGTCTTGGTCATCTCGATGACGGTGACATCGCGATTGGCCGGCGACAGGTCGTTGACCAACGGGGCCAGGTAATCGGCCGTCTCGCAGCCGACGGTGCCGCCGCCCACGATGACAATCTTCTTGCCCGGGAAAGCCTTGCCGCCCAGCAGGTCGTCGGCCGTCATAACTTGCTTAAAGCCCTGCATAAAGGCCGGAGCGATGGGTTCTGCGCCATAAGCCAGGACAACCTCGTAGCCCGCGTAGTCGCGCTGAATGTCCTCGGCCGAAAGCTCGGTGCCAAAGACGCATGTGACACCGGCCTCGGCCAGACGACGGTACTGATACTTGATCACGCGGGTGAGCTCCTGCTTTGCCGGCGGCACGGCCGCGATGCGCATCTCGCCACCCGGTTCGTCCTGTTTATCCACGAGCACCACGTTATGACCGCGCTTGGCGGCAATGTAGGCCGCCTCCATGCCCGCGGGACCGGCACCCACGACGAGCACGTTCTTGGCCTCGGCGGCAGGCTCGTAGCCGGCTTCGTCGCGCTCCACGTCCGGGTTGACGGTGCAGGAGATACGCTTGCCAAACATAATGCCGTTCAGGCAGCGCAGGCAACCGATGCAGGGGCGGATCTCGTCGGCATTGCCGGCAGCCGCCTTGTTGCAGAACTCGGCATCGCACAGATTGGCGCGGCCCATCATACAGATGTCGGCAGCGCCGTCCTCGATCAGCTCCTCGGCAATCCATGCCTCGTTGATGCGGCCGACCGTGGCAACGGGAATGTTCACATGCTTTTTGATCTCGCGCGAGCAGGCGGCGTGCGAGGCCTGCTGCGTGCCGGCGGCGGGAATCGCAGAGCCGCGCTTGATGGTGGTGCCGCCCGACACGTGGATCATGTCGACGCCAGCCTTCTCCAGGCGACGCGAGACATAGATCATGTCGTTGAGGGTCAGGCCGCCATCGGTGTACTCGTCGCCCGAGATACGGACGTCGATGATGAAGTCCTTGCCGCAGCGTTCGCGAATCTCGGCGATAACCTCGAGCAAGAAGCGCATGCGGGCGTCGAGCGAGCCACCGTACTCGTCGGTACGCTTGTTATAGAGCGGCGACAGGAAGCCGCCGAGCATGCCATGGGCGTGCGCCGCATGGACCTCGACGCCATCGACGCCGGCCTTCTGCATACGCACGGCGGCATCGCCGAACTGATGCGTGAGCTCGTGGATCTCATCAACCGTGATGGGGCGCGGTGCCTCACGAGCATAGGACGGGCCCACAAAGGACGGGGCGATGAGGCGCGGCGTGCCCGGAATGTTAAAGGCCATGTAGGCGGGGTGGAAGAGCTGCGGCATGATCTTGCAGCCGTACTCGTGGACGGCCGCGGCGAGCTTTTCCCAGCCGGGGATAAACGTGTCGTCGTAGCAGCACATATCACCCGGCAGATAGGTATAGGTGGGCTCGACCGTCACGACCTCGGTGATGATCAGGCCCACGCCGCCCTTGGCACGGGCGCGGTAATGGTCGACCAAATCGTCGGTCACATAGCCGTGATCGGCCAGGTTGGTAGATACCGGCGGCATAAAGACGCGGTTCTTGACCTCGGTCGTTCCGACCTTGATCGGGCTAAAGAGCATCGGGTAGGAGGAGGACTCCATGCAGGCTTCCTTTCGTTTGAGCCGCTCGGCGGCAGTTGCTGACCTACCTATCGTAGCAGTAACCGCGCAATGCCCGACCGTGAGCGCTCCCCCGGCTTTTACTCGACCCACAAAAAAGTTGCGGTGGAATACGGAGTAGATGAGGCTTCTGACAGCCAAAACAGTCCGTATTTCACCGCAACTGATGGATGGGATGAGTTAGAGGCCCAGGTAGCTGATCATGCCTTCGACGGCGAGCTTGGCGCCGGCTACAGCATGGACCACAGTGAGCGGGCCGTTGACCACGTCGCCGGCGGCAAAGACGCCCGGCACCGTCGTCATACCATGCTCATCGACCGAAAGAAGGCCGCGATGGTCGGTCTCCAGACCGCCCGTCGTAAGCACCAGTTTGTCCTTGGGCACCTGCGAGGCCGCAATCACAACCGTGTCGGCGGGCACATGGTCAAGTTCTTCCTCGTAGCCCACCACGTTGTCGTCCTCGTCAAAGATAGCCGTCTCGAACACCGGACCGTTATCGTCGATGGCGCAAATCGCCTTGCCGCGCACGATCTCGGCACCGTCAAGCTCGGTCAGCTCCACCTCGTCATCGATGGCCGAGATATGGCGCGATCGGGCATACACGGTAACCTTGCGAGCGCCCGAGCGCAGAGCCGTACGGGCGACATCCATGGCCACGTTGCCGGCGCCGATAACCGCCACGTTCTGACCGATCGCCACACTCGTGGGATCGACCAGGTAATCGATACCAAATAGTACGCTGCCACGCGACTCGCCGGGAATACCCAGCTTGCGGGCGCGCCAGGTACCGGTACCGACAAAGACCGCATCGTAGCCGTCGCGCAGCAGGTCGTCGATATGCAGCGCACCACCGATGGTGGTCGAGGGACGGACGCGCACGCCAAGCGAGCACATCACGTGACGGTACTTTTGCACGAGAGCACGGGGCAGGCGAAACTCGGGGATGCCGTACTCCAGCACACCGCCGATCTCGGGGCGCTGCTCAAACACCGTAACGGCACAGCCCAGCTGGGCCATCTTAATGGCTACGGTAATGCCGGCAGGACCGGAGCCGACCACGGCAGTCTGCTTGCCGCACGACGGCGCGGGCTTCCACTCCTTGCGGTCCAAATACGCGGTCGAGATATAGTTCTCGATGCTCGAGAAATGCACCGGCGTGCCCTTGCGGCCCTGGATGCACGAGCCCTCGCACTGGCCCGAATGGTTGCAGACCATGGAGCAGACCGCGCTCATGGGATTGTTCTGGAACAGCAGCTCGCCCGCCTCTTCCAGACGACGCTGCTTAAACAGGTCGATAACCTGCGGAATAGGCGTCTGAACCGGGCAGCCTTTAATCTGGCAGAACGCCCTTTTGCAACCTAGGCAACGATTTGCCTCTTCGACAATGTGGATAGCCACGCAACTCCCCTTTTTGATGTAATCCGATAGGGCGACGATAAAGACCCTTCATCGTCGCCCCCAGTCAGGCAAACTCAATTGGCCGCCATGGCAAAAGCCAATGCTATATCTCGCGATGTGAAGCCCCGCAACAAGCAGACATGCGCTCGAGTGTCGTCAGGCAGCCGGCCGCTGTCGCCGGCACGCTGTTCTCGACCACGCAGGGAATCCCCGGGCAAGCGGCAGCGGCCCAGGCCACCACGGGCTCAAAGTCATATCGTCCCGTCTCGCCCACACCGCGACACACCAGGCGCGAACCCGTACCGTCGCACCAACCGGCCTCGTCCTCGTTGTCAACGACCTCAAAATCCTTGGCGTGCAGCACGCGGATCTTGCTGCCGCATAAGTAGAGCATACGCGCTGTGATTTCGGACGCCTCGCCAACAACATTGGGGTGCAGCAACGACACCGGGTCGTAGATTACACCGAGCGCCGGGCTCGAGACGCGCTCCAGCACCTCACGGCAGCGATCCGGCGTGTTGACCGTCTCGTTCCAGCCGGGCTCAATCAGAATTTGCCCACCCACGGCCTCGGCACGCTCACAGACGTGCGCGAGTCCGTCCATGAAAGCATCGAGTGCCTCGTCGGTCATGCGATCGTCTGCGACGCGGTTCTGCGCGTTGGGACGGCCGGTCTCGGTGCCAACAGGGCATCCGCCGAGCATCTGGGCAAAGTTCAGGCACGCCTCGTACTCGGCAAAGTTATCCATGAGCTGTTGGCGGTCGGGCGTCGCCAGGTTCTTGTAGCAGCCAAGCACCGCCACCGTAATGCCCGCTTCGTCGAGCACCGCACGCAAATGCTCGGCGAGCTCGTGGGTCAGACCGCATCGATCGATTCCCATTGATGCGTAGAGCACCTTGTTCGGCAGCTGAATGCACGAAAAGCCCAGCTCTCCTGCCATGCGAATGCGCTCCTCGACGGTTCCCTGCGGAAGGTCGTGCAAACGTACGCCCGGAGTAATGGCCCCCACGCTATTCACATCCCTTACGAGCATTGATGCCCGGGGTGTATCCGCCAAACGGGTCCTCGATGGAGCACACGCCCGAGGGGGCGAGCGGGTCGCGCTTGCCGGCCAGCTTGTCGTGGTGCATGGTCTCGATATAGGCGAGCACCAGCGGGGCCACGCCCTTCGCGTCGTTTTTGACGACGGGCTCACTCATGTAGTAGCCAAACGTGCCCTCGCGGTGCGCGGTGTTGCCAAGGCCCGCCACCAGACAGATATTGTCAAGCGCCAACTGCCCGTCGCGCTCGGACAGGCACGTATCGCAGATGCCATCAAACGCACGGCGACCGTACTGGTAGTAGCGCTCGCCCAGCACGCCCAGGCGCACGCCCTTCATGATGGCGTTGGCAAAGATGGCGCTGCCCGACTCCTCCAGATAGTTGGGGGCGATGTTGGGCAGGTTGATGACCTGGTGCCACATGCCGGTCTTCTCGTCCTGATACGGCAGCATGGCGTCGATCAGGTCGTGGAACATCTTACGGATCTCGTCCTTCTCGGCCGACATCGAAGGCGGCATGAGCTCCCAGGTATCGATGAGCGCCATGGCAAACCAGCCCTCGGCGCGCAACCAGAAGTTGGCCGAAAGGCCGGTGACGGGATCGCACCAGAACTGCTTGCGGCTCGCGTCGTAGGCGTGATAGTACAGGCCGTTGAGGGGGTTGCGCATCAAATCGTGCACCACTTGGAACATATGGAAGCTATCCGAGCAGGCACGGCGGTTGTGGAAGCTCAGCTCGTACTGCATGTAGAACGGCTGCGCCATGTACATGCCGTCGAGCCAGATCTGGTTGGGGTAGACGGCCTTGTGCCAAAACACACCCTCTTTGGTACGCGGCTGGGTTTCGAGCTGACGATAGATGGTATCCATGGCGGCACGGTACTTGGGCTTGCCTACCAGGTCATAGAGTTTGTAGAGGGTCTTACCCGCATTGACGTTATCGAGGTTGTACTCCTGCGGGTCGTAATGCTTGATGGTGCCGTCTTCCTGGACAAAGAAGTCGATGTAGTCGTCGGCAAAGGTCAGGTAGCGCTGCTCACCGGTGATCTCGTACAGCTCGATGAGCGCCTTGATCATGCAGCCGTCGATATAGTTCCAGGTGTTCTCCTTGCCGGCGCGAAGCTTTTCGATGTTCCAGGCCGGCGCCTGCGGCGTGGAGGTCTCGACCAACTGCTTGATATAACGGTCCAGGATTTGATTGCAACCCATTGCTGTCCCCTCTGACGTTATTGATGGGTGAACGTTAACCCTAGTGTAACGCGAACGGGAATTAAAGGGTGAACGTTAACCCTATAATCCCCGTAAACGGCAGACTTTTAGCGGCAAACGGCGGTAAGGCCCGCGGCGATGCGATGCGCCAGGCGCTCATAGCCGGCGGGGCTGTAATGCAGACCGTCCGGCATGTAGAGCTCGCGGTGCTCTGGCAAAAACGGGCTGATGCCGCTTTGCGCATACAGGTCGATCACCGGCACCGAGTAGCGATCGCAGACCTCCAGCATCGCGCGCACATAGGCGTCTTGCGTCAGGCCCAGATGGTTGGCCTCGTTGCTTGCCGGAATATCCTTCTCGTGTTTGCCGCTCGTCTTGCACGGCGTCATAAACACCAGCTTTGCCTGAGGCGAGCGCGCCGTGATGGTGCAGATCAGGTAGTCGAGCGCACCGTAGAACTCGTGCACGTCCGTGCTGCCCAGCTCTCCCAGCGGCACGTTACGGCTAAAGTCGTTAACGCCGCCAAAAACGATGCAGATATCTGCCGCGTGATTGATGCCGTCCAAGCGCTCGACAAACGAATCGCTACGGTCGGCCTTGACGGCAATACGCGA
This sequence comes from Collinsella sp. AM41-2BH, assembly GCF_003468085.1. Taxonomy (NCBI): domain Bacteria; kingdom Bacillati; phylum Actinomycetota; class Coriobacteriia; order Coriobacteriales; family Coriobacteriaceae; genus Collinsella; species Collinsella sp. AM41-2BH. The sequence goes on along the minus strand of NZ_QSGH01000004.1, from coordinate 99,702 downwards.
ACCCTTGATGCCGTAATTCTCGACCGTAGCGCCGCCCAGCAGCGCACCCAGGTGCGAGGTCCAGGAGATGTCATTACCTCCCCCGCCGCATCCGTTATCGCCCCAGGTGGTCGAGTCGCCAAAAGCGCAGATGGTGGATTCGTTCAGACGCTTGATGCCCATGTTGTTCTCCTTCGATGCTGCCACGGCAGCGTTGTTGTCGATCGGCCGTCTATGCACAGGCCCCGTCTTGTGCGTTCGCGTCAACGAGCGCGTGCGCATCGAGCCACGCAATGTCATCTGCAAGGTGCGTGACGCCCAAATGGTGTCCGCCCGGGCAAACCTCGTGCGAGAGGTTGTCGGCCTTGCCCAGCAGCGCGTAGGCGTCGCGAACGATATCGAGCTGCTCGTCTACGTTCGCCAGTCCGCGGGCGCCGTTGAGATGGTCTTTCTCGCAGCTTTGAACCAAAAGCGGGCGCGGCGCGATCAGCGAGGCGATGTCTCCCATATCGAGCAGGCGCCAAAGCCCCGGCACATAATTGCAACTGCAGTTTCCGTTGAGATGCAGTAGCGAGTCATCGACGCCATACAGATAGCCCGAGACAAACGCCTTGCGCACACGCGGGTCGAGCGCAGCCAGATAGAGCGTCATGTACCCGCCGCCCGAGAAGCCAAAGCAGCCCAGGTCGTCCATGGCAATGTCACCGCGTGTCTCCAAGTAATCAATCAAGCGCATGTTGTCCCAGGCGTTGAGGCCCGCGACCGTAAGACCCAGCGGCTCGGCCATACGTGCTTGATTCAGACACGTACCGCGCAGGTAGCTGTTCTCGTCGTCGCCCTGACCCTTCCAGTCACGACGGTATCCCCAACCACGCGCATCGGGGCAGACGGTCACGTAACCCATGCGCGCCAAACGCAGACCGTAGTCGTAATTGAACTTACGCACGGCATCGTCGACCGCCGGCACGCCCGCAACGCCGGCTATGCTTGCAGCACCCGCCCCCTGGTGACCATGCGGGCAGATATAGCAGCGCTTGAGTCCCCGCTCGTCAAGCTTGGGGCGGGACGGCTCCAACAGGTAAAACGGCATCCACACATCGTGCTCAACCTGCAACACCGCATGAGTACGCACGATGCTGCCGGCAACCCGCACGCGATTGAGCTCACGAATCTCAATCGGGGCGCGGTCCATAAGCGAAAGACCCAAAATATCGTACAGACGAGTCCTGGTCGCAGCCTTCCATGCCTCAAAGTCTGTGGGAGTCTTGCCCGTAAATGCGGCCGAGCGCCCCTCGCGCTTCAGTCGGGCGCGCAGCGCAGGTTCGTCCTCGTAGTACGTCTCGATGTGCACGGTGCGGCCATTGGCAGATAGCCCGGCCGTCTCTACCGCATCACCGTCGCCGCCCTCGGGATCCCAACCATCCGTGCCGGCAAGCATTCGGTCACGCGCATAGCGTTCGGAATCCTGACCGGTCAGGCAATGCGCCCACGGCACCCAAGCGGCAGTATCACCCGCCGGGCCAAACAGGGCACCGCCGGCATACAGGGTGCCGTCATGTGCCGCTGGCTTATTCCAATCCCACCAACCCTCGAGTGAAATATGGGGGCCCAGCCAGCATTCGAGCAAAACGGTCTGGGCCCACTCGCGCCATGGACGACCCAGATAGACCGATCCGGGGGCAATGCCCTCATCGGCTGTAAACGAACAGCCATGAAACACAAATCCGTACGGCTCGCCCTGAGGCGTGGAGGCTGCCGTTACATACCCGTTGACATCCATATCGCGGTTGAGCGAGCGAATCTCACACCCCTCAAAGTAGGCACGCGCGCCGCCAAAGATAAAGTCGACATCGCCCTCGATCCGGCAACGTCGAAAATACTGCCGCCCCACGCGGCGCGGGGCGAACTGCTTGGGGCCTATAAAGCCGCCCGGCTTGGCCTCGCGCGGCGGCAGCGGCCCCAAAAAGAGCGTGTCCTGGTGTCCCTTAATGCAGCAGGCATCGACAACCAGGCGGTCACCATCGGCATACAGGGCAATCGCCTGGCCGACCTCGCGCCCATCACCAGCGTTGTTTTCGATTGTTAGACCCGCAAGCGTCACGTCGTCGGCATCGACCAGCACCGTGTACGTACGGAAGGTGCCGAGTCTTTCATCCTGGCCGCTACCATCTTCCGAAGGCATCTTGGCACCCAGGCCTCCCACGATACGCACGCTGTCGGCCGTCTCGCCCTCGAGCGTCACATGCGGACGACGAATTTCGACCCGTTCGCGGTACTCACCCGGCGCCACCAGCACGCGCACCGGCACGGTCGCATCGGGCACACACCGCTCCGCCGCCTCGAGCGCCGCCGAAATGCTGCGATACGCGCCTTCGCGTTCGAGCGATACCTCAAAGAGCTGTTCTTTACCACTCATCTGTCATTACGCTTTCTGTCACAGAACACCCACCATGCAATACCGGCACCTATAGATTGCGTGCGACAGCCGGGCAGACCCAACCGTCGCACGCCTCAACATGCCGTATTCACTTGTGCAGGAGCACTACCCTACGCGCGGATAACCTTGTCGACGTTTTGCAGCTGCAGCTCGTCGCCATCCTGACCCTCGATGCGCGCGTTCTGCAGGTCGAGGACTTTCACGTTCTGCGCGATGATGCCCTGGCGCACCATGGGCTCCACGCCGCAGGCCATGGCCGGCACAAAGGGCTCGGCATCGGCGGCAAAGGTCACATGGACATCTTGGAACGTCAGGCGCGTCACCTTGCTCTCGGGAAGGCCCGTGATATAGGCCGCGGCCGCATGGCAGTTGGTGGCCTCGATATCGCAAAACGTCGTGGCGCCAAAGCCGGGCGTACGGTCGTCGACGGGCAGCGCCTCACGAGACTGCACGTAGTCGGTCTTGCCGTCCTTGTCGCAGAAGTAGAACGAGTTGACCACGAAGGGCGTGAGCACCTTATCCATGCGAATGTGCTCGAAGGTGATGCCCTCGTTGACGGCGTCCTTGCCGCGTCCGCGGCGTGTCTTGACGCGCAGGCCGCGGTCGGTGCGCTCAAAGAGGCACTTGCTCACGGTGAGGTCCTTGATGCCGCCGGCGGCCTCGGATCCCAGCACCACGGCGCCGTGGCCGTCGTGCATGTAGCAGTGCGAGATCAGCACGTCGTGCGTGGCGGGACGGAGCTCGGGTTCAATGCCCAGTTTGCCGCTCTTGATGGCGATGCAGTCGTCCCCCACCGAGAACTGACAGCCAAGGATGCGGACAAAACCGCAGATCTCGGGATCAAAACCGTCGGTGTTGTGGGAGTTCTTGGGACCCTCGATGGACAGGCACAGGGCATCGACGTGCTCGCACAGAATGGGATGGATATTCCACGCCGGGCTGTTGCGCACGGTAAAGCCGGCAAGGCTCACGTTTTCGCACTCGGACAGGAAAATCATGCGCGGGCGGGCGACCTCGCGGCCCTCCTCGGGACGGAAGATGTTCTTAAAGTCCTTGTTCCACCAGTTGTCCTCGGCAAAATCGGTCTGGCCGTCGATGGCGCCGCGGCCATAGATGCACACGTCGTGCACGCTCAGGCCCGTAAAGGTCGAACAGTAGGTCGAAAAGCTCTCGCCTTCCCAGCGGCCCAGGGGCAGCATGTCGGTGCCGGCATACCCGGCGCCCTCGTCGCCCGTGACCGTGCCCGGAATGTAGGCAAGCGCCGCGCGGTCGTGACGGGCCAGCAGCACCGCGCCCTCGGCAAGCTCGATGTTGATATTGCTTTTAAGGAAGAGGGACTTGATGCGGTAGTTGCCGGCGGGGATCAGCACGCGCCCGCCCTTGGGGCAGGCCATGATGGCAGCTTGAATATTGGTGGTGTCGTCGTGCTCGGCATCGCCCTTGGCGCCGCAGTCGCGAACGTTGATGGTAAAGGGCTCGGCCGGCGTGGTGACGCCCACGCTCAGCTCGCGCTCGCCGCAGACAAAGCGGATCAGGTTGCGCTTGCCGGGAACCAGGCCGTCAACATAGGTCTCGACCGTGTTCGTGGTACCGGCGGGCTCTTCGTTGACAAAGATCTCCCACGTATCGGCACAGGTAAAGTAGCCGCCATCGTCAAGCTCGATAACGGCCGCACGCGCGTTGCGCCAGATAACGTTCGTCTCCATGGGTCTCTCCCTCAAAGGTAATCAGAAGTTCATACTACTCTTTTTTAAAAAAGGGCCGCACCCGCCGGCGGATCTCCGGTGGCACGGCCCTTTGGTTTGGACGATGCGCCTGCCCTACTCGGCGGGAATTACGCTGCCGTCCTGGAAGCCAACATTGTTGTGGGCAAAGCAGTCCTCGTACTTAAAGCCGGAGAGCTCCTCGCAGAGTGCCTTGACCTCGGGCTTGACGTCGGCCATCTTGCCACCCTCCTTGACACGGTGGATCTCGTCGCAAAGGATGTCGCACTGTTCCTTGTCAATCTTGATGCCGCGGGCAAGGACGGCCGCGAGCAGGAAGAAGCCGGCGCAGCCGATGAGCATGTAGCCGCAGATGTACAGAGGCACGGTGGCGGGCTGGGTCACGGCATCGCTGTTGCCGGCGGTCTGAATGAAGCCGGAGGCAGCAAGGACGATAGCCCATACGTTGACGGCAACAGCCTGGGCGATCTGCTGGCAGAGCTGCTGAGCGGAGCTGTAGATGCCCTCGCGACGACGCAGGGTGATGAGCTCATCGACATCGGGGATGTAGTTGAGCAGAACATCGGGCAGATACTGGAAGCCAACGTAGAAGAACTTCCAGATGGCGAAGATGATGGGGTAGGCGATCATGGCGATGGCGACCGTGGAGGTGCCGTTGATCTGACCAAAGGCGAAGTAGTTGTAGGCGATGATGCACGCGGCGCAACCGACGTTTGCCAGGTACCAAGACTTGTGGAAGCCCTTCTTGGCCATGAGGGCGACCCAGATGGCGGTGCAGACGATAGCGACGACCTTGCCGGGCATCTCCATCACGGACTCGTAGGACTTAGGAATCTGCAGACAGTAGACGATGAAGAAGGACAGGCACGCAGACCAGCAGGCAGCGGCGAGCTTCGTGGAGACCTGCGCATACAGGACCTTGCGGAAGGACTTGTTGCGGAAGGTAGAGATAACGTCGATGAAAAACTTCTTGATACCCTCGCCGACGCTCTCGATCTTCTCCTGAGCGACCTCCTCGGGGGTGTGCTCCCACGTAGACAGGTACACGCAGAGCAGCGAGATTGCCATGACCGAAGCGTTAATCGTAGCAATAATGAAGTAGCTGAACGGGTTGGTCTCGCCGAAGGTGCCAAAGCCAAAGCCGACGAGTGCTGCCATCAGGAAGCCGGCGGCGTTACCAAAGAGGTGCTTGTAGCCGGTGAGGTACGTACGCTCCTTGAAGTCATCGGTCATCTCGATGGTAAGCGGCGACAGGTTGGCGGTGCAGAACGTGTACGCGACGTTGTAGATCAGGTACAACACAAAGTAGTACGGGAAACCAAACGGCGTAGCCACAAAGATGAGCGGCTCGGCGACCATCATCGGGATAGCCAGCAAGATCCAGAAACGGCGGCGGCCAAAGATGCGGCCGATCTTGGTAGCGTAGAAGTTATCGGCCACAAAGCCCATGAGCGGGCACAGAATGGCGTTGAGATAGATGGCGAACGAGCTGATCAGCGCAGCCTCGCCTGCGGACAGACCACACTCCGTGGACAGGAACAGCACCATGTAGCTGTGCGTAAAGCTCAGGGCACCGGAGTTGAGCATGCCGCCCATACCAAAGCCCAAGCGCGTCCAGAATGTGATCTTGCGCTTTTTACCGATCTTGTTAGTCATCGAGCTCCCTCTCTTTTCTCGATTGTCTTGTAACAAGACATTGGAGTCCATACCGATGTCTGTCTGCATATCGCCCACTCGTAGGGTGAACGTTTAGCTAGATTATGCGCGATTGCATATGATAGGTGAACGTTCACTTGTATATTATCCTTGAACGGTCGTTTTTTGCCGTTAAACGGATATCTGACTTGAAAAAAATCACGATTACATGGGTATTGAGTGGGTTTAAATTTGAGGTCGATTAGGTGAACGTTTATTGTTTTCGCCGCTCCCGTACCCTCAGGAAGACACGCCCGAACAGACAGAACAAACATGGCCCCGCCGGGAACACTCCCGACGGGGCCATGGTCAATAGCGCCCTATGCGAACCCATTTACCGCTACAGGCAGACGCCATCCTTCCAAATGCTGATCTCGTGGCAGCCGCGACGCTCGGCACTCGTAAGCTTGCCGCTCGCCGTGTCCAGCACCATCTGATACAGGTCGTCGGCAGCCTCGTCGAGCGTACGCTCGCCCGTGGCGACCACGCCGGCGTTAAAGTCCATCCAGTTGGCCTTGTGGTCGCACAGACGCTGGTTGGTGAACACCTTGAGTGTAGGCGCCGGTGCGCCAAACGGCGTGCCGCGGCCGGTCGAGAACAGGATTACGTGGCAGCCGGCAGCCGTCAGGGCCGTGGTGGATACCATGTCGTTGCCCGGACCGCACAGCATGTTCAGGCCATGCTTGGTAGCCTGACCGGCATACGGCAGCACGTCGACGATGGGGGCAGATCCGCCCTTTTGCACGCAGCCGCAGCTCTTGTCCTCGAGCGTGGTAATGCCGCCGTCCTTGTTGCCGGGGCTCGGGTTCTCATAGACGACCTCGCCGTGGCTGATAAAGTAGTCCTTAAAGCCGTTGAGCATGTCGGAGGCGGCATTGAAGACGTCCTGGCTTTCACAGCGATCGAGCAGAATGCTCTCCGCGCCAAACATCTCGGGAACCTCGGTGAGCACCGACGTGCCGCCGCGGGCGACAACCATATCGCTCACGCGACCGATCGTGGGGTTGGCGGTAATGCCCGAAAGACCGTCAGAGCCGCCGCACTTAAGGCCAATGACCAGCTCGGAGGCAGGAATGGGCTCACGCTTGGCCTGCTTGGCCAGGTCGGCAAGCTCGGACAGGATCTTGTGACCCTCGACCTGCTCGTCGGCTACATCCTGGCAGGCGAGGAATCGAACGCGCTCGCGATCAAAGTCACCGAGCTCGTCGAGTACCTGCTGGTGCGTGCAGTTTTCGCAACCGAGGGACAGGAACAGCACACCCGCAGCGTTTGCGTGACGCGAGAGCGCCACCAGCAGACGGCGCGTCTGGGCATGGTCGGCACCGGTCTGCGAGCAGCCAAAGGGATGCGGGAAGTAGTAAACGCCCTCCAGCGAGCCCTCGACCAGATCCTGAGCCTGCTCGCACATGGCACGTGCGACCTCGTTGACGCAGCCGACCGTGGGGATGATCCACAGCTCGTTGCGCGTGGCGGCGCGGCCGTCAGCGCGGCGGAAGCCCATAAAGGTCTCGGGCTCAACCGGCTCAACGACCGGATGCGTCGGGTTGTAAGCGTACTCGACCTCGCCCGAAAGGTTAGTCTTGACGTTATGAGTATGAAGCCACTGACCGGGCTGGATGTCGCCCGTCACGTGACCGATAGGAAGACCGTACTTGACGACGTCCTCCCCCGCCGCAATGGCACGCACGGCCATCTTGTGGCCCTGCGGAATATCCTCCGCGGCAACGACCTCGCCCACCCCGGGAACCGCGACGGCGGTGCCCTTGGCAAGCGGCGACAGCGCGACGATCACGTTGTCGGCCGGATTGATCTGGATAGTATTCATTACAAAGAGTCCTAACCCTACAGGTTGAGCAGAAGTCAGCGGGCGCCCGCCAGTTGCCCGGCGGGCGCACAGAAGGATTTAGGCCTGGGCGTTGGCAAACGCCTGCTTGGCGCCCTCGGCGCGCACAACGGCAAGCGCGTTGACGACAAACTCCTCAAGGCCGGCGATCTGCGTAAGGTCCTCGCCCCACATCTGCTCGTTGCTGAGCACGTCGTGCACCAGCTCGGCATCGTCTGCACCGGCGTGGGCGGCGTAGAAGTCGAGCACGAAGGCATCGTCCTGAGCGGTGTACTCGGTGCCGTCGGCGCGGCGCAGGTGCAGGCCATCGCCCTCGCGAGCAACGAGCTCCTGCGTATAGAAGGCAATGAGCGTAGCGAGGCTCGTCGCCAGGCACTTGGGCAGGTTGCCGGTCTCGGCAACATAGTCCTTGAGCGTGGGCAGGTCGCGAGCACGCCATTTGGCGGTTGAGTTGAGGCAAATGGAGAGCAGCGCGTGGTCGATAAACGGGTTGTCGAAGCGGTTCTCGACGGCGGCAGCAAAGGCCTTGCAGTCCTCGACGTCCAGGTCGGCGGCAAGCGTCGGGATGACCTCGTCGTAGAGCATGGTGTTCATGAAGCCGCGAACGGTCTCGTCATGCATGCAATCGCGCACGATGTCAAAGCCGGCAACCCAGGAACCCGGGACAAAGGCGGTATGGGCACCGTTGAGGATGCGGACCTTGCGCTTCTTGTACGGGGTGACATCGGGGGTAACAAAGACACCCGGCAGGCCGGCCTTCATGAAGGGCAGACGCTCCTTGAGCGACTCATCGCCCTGGATACCCCACATCTGGAAGGGCTCGCGCACGGCCAGGAAGGGATCCTCGTAGCCCAGGCGCTCGGCCACGGCAGCGGCCTCCTTGGGGTCGCGGATGCGGCCGGGGACGATAGTGTCGACGAGCGTGGTGCAGACGGTGCAGTCGTTGGCCATCCACTGCGAGAACTCGTCCTCCCAGCCCCAATCGCTTACGTACTGGTTCATGATGCGCAGCAGCTCCTCGCCATTATGGTCGATGAGCTCGCAGGCGAGCACGATGACGCCCGGCTTGCCGGCAGCCCAGCGGGTGTGAAGGACCTGGACAAGCTTGGCGGGGAAGCTCGCGGGCGGCATATCGTCGGCCTTGCAGGACGGATCGTAGGCAATGCCAGCCTCGGTGGTGTTGGAGACGATAATCTCTAGGTCGTCGGAGACGGCAACCTCCATCATGGCGCGGTAGTCCGCCTCGCGGTACGGATTGAGGCAGCGGCTGCAAGCGCTGATCACACGGGACTCGTCAACCGTGTTGCCGTTCTCCTTACCGCGCACCAGCACGGTGTACAGGTCGTCCTGGGCATTGATGCCGTCGGCAAAGCCAAAGGCGCCACTGATGGGCTGCACCATGACAACCTTGCCGTTCCAGCCGGTTGCCTCGTTGCCCATGTCAAAGAAGCGGTCGACGAAGGCGCGCAGGAAATTGCCCTCGCCAAACTGCAGAACCTTCTCGGGCGCGTCCTTGGGCAGCAGGTAGCCCTTGTAGCCGATCTTCTCGAGCGTCTCGTAGCTGATGTTCTCCATCGATGTGTCTCCTTAGGCGTTTGTTAGCGTGCAGGCAAAACGGGGGCGCCGCGTGCGGCAACGGCGCTCCCGAGTTCGGTGTGGTTCGATGCGGGTTTAGGCCTCGACGGTATCCAGGTCAAAGCCGAAGTAGCGGACCGCGTTGTTGTAGCTGATGTCGCGCACAATGGCTCCCAGCAGCTCCATGTCGGCGGGGTACTTGCCCTGCTCGACCCACTCACCGATCACGCCGCACAGCACGCGACGGAAGTACTCGTGACGCGGGTAGGACAGGAAGGAGCGGGAATCGGTAAGCATGCCCACAAAGTTGCCCAGCACGCCCTCGTTAGCCAGAGCCGTGAGCTGCTCGCGCATACCGATCTCGTTGTCGTTGAACCACCAGGCAGAGCCGTTCTGGATCTTGCCGGCGGTCGGAGCCCCCTGGAAGCAGCCCATCACGGTATCGATCATGGTGTTGTCGATGGGGTTCAGGCTGTACAGGATGGTCTTGGGCAGACCCGTGGACTCCTGGATGGAGTTGAGGAAATCGGCCAGCTGGTCGGACGGCGTGTAGTTGGAGATGCAGTCGTAGCCGGTGTCGGGACCGAGCTTGGCGAACATAGCGCGGTTGTTGTCACGCTTGCAGCCAAAGTGCAGCTGCATGGCCCAGCCAAGGCGGACATACTCGCCGGCGACAAACTGCATGAAGGCCGTCTTGTACTTGAGGACCTCGTCCTCGGTAAGCGGCTCGGCGGCAAGGCCCTTGGCAAAGATAGTCTCGATCTCGTCGGCGGTAGCCGGAACGTACATAACGTAGTCGAGCGCGTGGTCGGAAGCGCGGCAGCCCAGCTCGTGGGCAACGTCGTAGCGCTTGGAGATGGCGGCCTTCATGCCCTCGAAGTCGCTGATCTCAACGCCGGCAACCTTGGAGAGATGCTTGCAGTAGTCGGCGAACTCCTGGCCACGCTCGATGCGCAGGGCGGCATCGGGGCGCATGGCGGGAACGACCTGAACGTCAAAACTGTCGTCGGCGGCAATCTTCTTGTGCCACTCAAAGCTGTCGGCGGGGTCGTCGGTAGTGCAGATCATGCGGACGTTGGACTGCTTGATGAGGTTGCGGCAGGTAAAGCTGGCCTCGGCGAGCTTGGCGTTGGCAAGGTCCCAGACCTCCTGAGCGGTTTTGCCGTTCAGGACGCCCTCGTAGCCAAAGTAACGCTTAAGCTCCAGGTGGCTCCACTCAAAGACGGGGTTGCCCACGCAACGGCCCAGGGTCTCGGCCCACTTCTGAAACTTCTCGCGAGCAGGGGCATCGCCGGTAATGAAGCGCTCGTCGACGCCGTTGGCACGCATCAGGCGCCATTTGTAGTGGTCACCGCCCAGCCAAACCTCGGTGATGTTCTCAAAACGCTTGTCGTCCCAGATCTCCTTGGGAGAAATGTGGCAGTGGTAGTCAACGATGGGCATGCCCTCGGCAAAGTTGTGGAACAGCTCCTCACCGGTTTTGGTGCTCAGCAGGAAATCCTGATCGTCCATGAAGTTTTTCATCAAACAACCCCTTTGTTGGCGGAGCGGGCGCACAATGCGCTCGTTATCCTCTAGGTGAACGTTCACTATACTAATTCATTGCGCCTTAAAAGGTGAACGTTCACCTAACCACCATGGTGTGAACGGTCGATTTTGCCCGTTCAACGGTTACTGGAGCCGTAACTTGTATGTATTGCGAATTGGCAGGCGTCCCCGAATACCGAACTTGAGCGCTTTGGCCAGGTGGGTCATGTTCCGCCGTGCATTTTTGGGAGTATTCAGCATCGGAGCGCACCGCGCGCCGTCTTCGAAGCCCTATCTGATGCTCATATTGCGCCCAATCGGCATAAATAAATGCCCCCGATGGCGAATTACGCCATCGGGGGCACTTAAAACAGTCGTCCTAGCCCCTTTCGGGACACGCCATTGCTGAATACTCCAAAAAATGCACGTCGCAAGAGGGGGTACCTGACCAAACGGCTAAATTCCCGCAAGCTCGCAGTAGCGGTCGACGTTGCTGGCAAACACCATCTCCACAGCACCCTTCTGCACGGGCTCCGCCGGAGTTTTACCCCACAGCAAATACTCGCCCAAAGTCTTGGCGCCACGGTAGGCCAAGCTCACCGGGTCCTTATAGACAATATTGGTAAAGATGCCACGGCGCAAGGCCAAGGCGCTCTCGGGGAACAGGTCGTTGCCGATCACCATGACCTTGCCGGCCTTGCCGCTCGAAACAAGCGCGTCGGCGACCACCTCGGAACCAACGGCAAAAACGCTACAGATGAGCTCGGGAGCATCCGGCGCACTCAAGCGCTGCTCAAGCTCGCGCTCGAGCTGTTTGACTTGCGCATGGGCGCCGGCAAGGTCCTCAACCTGCCATGGAATATCGTGTTCGCGCAGGTAATTATGAAAGGCGCGGGCGGTCAGGTAGTGTGAATCGGTATAGGGGTCGCCCGCCAACAGGAGCACGCGGGCATCAGCCCCAGAAGCGTGGACCAGATTTGCCGCCTGCTCCGCCATAAGACTGCCCGCCGCGGAATAGTCCGCTAGACTGGCACCCAGGCGATCGAGGTGCGGGCGGTCGCCGTCTACGAGCTCGATTGTCACGCCCGCCTCGGCAATCTGCCTCAAGAGCTCGGTTGCGCGGTCATCACCCGGAACATAGGCAAGCAGGCCGTCAATCTTCTCGCCTACCTGCAGACGCTCATCAATCTGCTCGAGCGCATCGGCGTAGCCACCCACGCCAAATTCAACGCGCTCAACCGTAATGCCCCGGTCGATGACCTCCTGCTCAAAGCGGTTGCAGCCTTCCCAAAGGTAACGGAAAAAGTACGCCCCCTCGCACGATGCGCGGGGCAGGCAAAACACCAGGTTGATATCCTTGCGGCGCAGGCTCGAGGCACTTGTGTTGCGGTGGTAACCCATGGCCTCGGCCTTAGCATTCACCTTGGAGCGCACGGATTCGCTCACGCCGGCCTTACCCGTCAGGGCCTTGTGCACGGTATTGATGGAAACGCCAAGCTCGGCGGCTATGTCCTTCATGGTTACGCGAGCGCTCATGGGGTTACTCCGTTATAGATAAGTTGCCAATTAACAGTACAGGTAACGATACCCCAAAATCACTCTTCAACTCGCCGCGCTCGCCCCCAAATGTGCAAAGCGCCCCGCGAACGGATGCTCGCGAGGCGCTTGGACGTCTGGGGCCTATTTGACACCGCGGCCCAAGTCTTCGGCGATTTTGTCCACGCCCTTAAGTGCGGCGCACGTCTTTTTGTTGGAGCAATGTCCCGTGCAAACGCCACCTTGAGCGCAGTCGGCGCAGGTGCCCTTGCGATAAATGCGCACGCACACGGCGACAAACGCAATGCCGATAACGGCCAGCACAACAATATCGATAGGTGCCATAGCAAGCCTCCTCTAGTTAACCACCACTTACTTTACCCCATTCTCCATCTGCCAAAAAGGGACAGGTATATTTTGGTCGGTTTTATCTGCGGAAACGCCACATCTCCCCCACCAAAAAGCCCGAGTGTCGCTGGGACACCCGGGCTCGTGGAAAGGGGCTAATCCTTATTCGGACTTAAGCGGAAACTGCGGCGGAAGCGGTGTTGGTCTCATCCTCGTCGGTCCAAGCGTGCTTGGGCATGGGACGGAAGATCTGGAAGAGCATCGCAACCAGCAGCACGATGGCCACAACCGTCCAGATACCAAACTGGCCAAGGACAAGCAGGTTGTAGAACTGGTTGATGAACAGGCCGATGACCCAAGCGAAGGCGCACTCGTAGCCGATGGCAATCGCGGTCCACTTGCCGGAGTCCATCTGATTGCGGATAGTGCCCATGGCGGCAAAGCACGGGGCGCACAGCAGGTTGAAAGCGCCGAAGGCAACGCAGGCGCCCATAGTCGGGAACATGCCGGCAAACGCGGTCCACAGGCTCGGGTCGGTCTCGGCGGCGTCAGCAACCGACAGCAGCGAGCCGGCGGTGGCGACGACGTTCTCCTTGGCGACAAGGCCAGAAACAGTCAGCGCAGTTGCCTGCCAGGTGCTAAAGCCGAGCGGGGCGAAGATCCAAGCGACCAGGTTGCCGAGCATGGCAAGCACGGAGTAGTCCATAAACTCCTCGGGGATGCCGTCCATCGCAGGCAGGAAGCCAAAGGAACCGTTATAGCTACCAAAGTTGGAGAGGAACCAAACGACGACGGTGGACGCGAAGATGACCGTGCCGGCCTTCTTGATAAAGGCCCAGCAGCGTTCCCACACGTGCAGCGCCCAAGAGCGGATCGCCGGGAAGTGGTAGGCAGGAAGCTCCATAACGAACGGCGTCGGACGGCCGGCGAAGAGCTTGGTCTTCTTGAGCATGAGGCCCGAGGCGATGACGGCAAAGACGCCCAGGAAGTAGAAGAGCGGGCTGATCCATGCGGCGGTGGTGGAAGAATCGCCGATGATGGAGCCCATGAGCAGGGCGATGATCGGCAGCTTGGCGCCACAGGGAATGAACGTGGTGGTCATGACCGTCATGCGGCGGTCCTTCTCGTTCTCGATGGTCTTGGTGGCCATGACGCCGGGGACGCCGCAGCCCGAGGACACGAGCATGGGGATAAAGGACTTACCGGACAGGCCAAAGCGGCGGAACACGCGGTCCATGATGAAGGCGACGCGGGCCATGTAGCCGCAGTCCTCCAGGAAAGACAACATCACAAAGAGCAGGAACATCTGCGGCACAAAGCCGAAGATGGCGCCCAGGCCGCCGACGATGCCGTCGCAGACCAGCGAATCGACCAGGCCACCGTCCTCGGTGCCGCCCGCCACAAGGGCGTCGTGCACCACGGTGGTGATACCCGGGACATAGGGGCCGTACTGCGCCGGGTCGACCGAGTCGGCGTTGTCGCCCGCAGCCTCAACAGCTGCGTCATAGGCGTCGCGACCCTGACCGAGCACGTACCAGCCGTCGGTGCCGAAGAGTTGGTCGTTGGTGAAGTCGGTCACCGTGCCGCCGAGGGTAGAAACGGCGATGTAGTACACGCAGAACATGATGACCACAAAGATCGGCAGGCCCAGGATGCGGTTGGTAACCACACGGTCGATCTTCTCGGAGGTGCTCATCTTGGCCGGAGCCTTGGTCATGCACTCGTCGATAATGTGGGCAATCACGCCATAGCGCTCGCCGGTGATGATGGACTCGGCGTCGTCGTCGCAGTCCTGTTCGCACTGGGCGACCAGCTGCTCCACGCGAGCGGCCTTCTCCTTGGTAAGGTTGATGAGCTTGCAGGCGTCCGCGTCGCGCTCAAACAGCTTGACAGCGTAGTAGCGACGCTTGTTGGCGGGAACGCTCGCCGGCAGGTTGTTCTCGATGTGGTCCAGAACGTCCTCGATGGAGGAATCGAACTTGTGCTCCGGCACCTGGCCCTTGGAAGCAGCAGACTTCTTGACCTGCTCGAACAGCTCCGTGATACCCTTGTTTTTAAGGGCCGAGATCATCATGACCGGGCAGCCGAGCTTCTTGGAAAGCTTGTCCGTGTCGATCTTATCGCCGTTCTTCTCCACGAGGTCGGCCATGTTGAGGGCCACGACCACGGGCAGGCCGGTCTCGATAACCTGAAGCGCCAGGTACAGGTTGCGCTCGAGGTTGGTGGCATCGACCACCTGGACAACGACATCGGGCTCGCCGCTCATGAGGTAGTCGCGAGAGCACTGCTCCTCGGGGCTGTAGGGGGAAAGCGAGTAGATGCCGGGGAGGTCCGTGATGGTAACGTTCTTGTCGCTTAGGAGCTTGGCTTCCTTTTTCTCAACCGTGACACCGGGCCAGTTGCCAACGTAGCCGTTGGCGCCGGTGATCAGGTTGAAAAGCGTGGTCTTGCCGCAGTTGGGGTTACCCGCCAGCGCGACATGGATCTGAGAATCCGCCATTCAATCCTTCTTCCTTGTGTGCCCGCGCTGCTTTCTCCGCACGGGCTGGATAATGTGCTTCAACATCGCAAATTTAAGTTAGAAAAACCTAACTTTATCTGCATAAATAGTTGCCGCGAGCCCTTACTGGACCTCGACGACGGCAGCCTCCTCCTTGCGGATGGAAAGCTCGTAGCCGCGCACGTTGATCTCGACAGGATCTCCGAGCGGTGCAACCTTAACGACCTTGAACGAAGTGCCCTTGATGAGGCCCAGGTCCATAAGGTGACGGCGAAGCGCGCCCTCGCCATGAAGCTTGACGATGGTAGAGCTCTCGCCCACCTTAACGTCACCCAACGTCTTCATATTCTTTTCCCCCTTTCAGCTTTTATGAAATGCTGCGAACTAACCGACGGTCATGATGTGCATGGCGACCTTGGTATCGATACCAAAGCGTGCGCCCAGCACGGTGACGATGATATTGGCGCCACTCGAGCTCACCACGTGAACCTCACTGCCCTCGACAAAGCCGAGGTCCTTGAGGTGGTGCTTCATGTCCTCATTGCCCTTTACACGAGACACGTGCACGGTTTCGCCCGCTTTCACCATCGAAAGCGGCATGGCCGGCATCTGCGGTCCGCAAGACATGAGTGTGCTCCTAACGTCAGTTCGTCCTCAACATCGACGCAGCAAAAGTTAACCACGTCTATGTTCGCTACAGTAAACTAGCACGTGGTTAACTTTTTGGAAAGGGTCCCTATTCAGTTTTCGAAAAAGTTTCCCATATGAAACAGGTGTGACAAGGGGACAGCCCCTTTGTCACATTGTTGCGTTTAGAGGGAGAGGTTTCTGATCGACGTGACACACGAGGCCTCGTCTACGCCCGAAATGCGGAAGATGATGTCCTCGCCGCACTCGCCGTAGAGAGCCATGAGCCCCATTACATCGCGGCCGTCGGTATGGCGATCGCCGATGCTGACCGATACGTTGCTACGATGCTTGGCAATAATGTCATAGAGCAGCGCAACCGGGCGGGCATGCAGTCCCAACGGATCTTTAATCGTCTTTGTAAACTCGACCATGTCCCCTCCCACGGCATCGCACATTCGGCCGGCAAACCCAGCCACGTGGTAGTTATTGTAGCGTTAGATGCTTGTCGAGAGCTCCTCTGAACACCTCGTGGGCAAAAAGTGGCAAATATGAGTACTGTCACCAATTTAGTAGCAGCAAAATCGAGAGCAAATTGCCTCCTTTGAGCGATTCGAAGAGGTTGAAAGCCGTCAAACGCCCTTTAAAGGGGGTTATATAAATTGATTTTGAGCCCGTTTTTGCTCAGAACAGGCCGAAAAATATGACACCTCTTTTGCAACAGTACTCATATTTGGCATTTTTTGACCACGGGGTCCAAAACCATGCCCCAAAACACAAAAGGAGGGGCCTCGTAAGGCCCCTCCTTAGGAAAGGGAATCGATTTATTCCACAGCCGTAGATTAATCCTAGCCGCTACTCCATCATGTCGAGGACGGAGGGGCGCAGCTCGCTCTCGGCGGCCTCGGGATCGGTCTCGCGCAGGCGGTTGATATAGCGGTTGTACCACATCACGGCAAGGCCCAGGAAGACAACCACACCGCCAACGTTGTAGACCAGCGTCAGCCACAGCGGCTGATCGAGCGGGATGGTGCCGCAGACAAGCACAAAGCAGAAGACCACAAGCAGGAATGCGGCAATGACCAGACCAAAGCTGCGCGAGCCCATGCGGAAGTCACGGGGAGCGGCGTCGAAGTTCTTGCGCAGCATAAAGTAGGCAAGCAGGATCAGCAGCGGCGGGAGCAGAGCAGTGGCAGCCGTCATGTTGGTGACGATCATGAGCAGGTCGTCGAGGTTACCAGAGCCCAAGGCCGGGATGATCAGGATGGGGACGACGATGGCGAACTGCAGCCAAGCGGCGCGGGCGGGAATGCCGTGCTCGTTGAGCTCGACGATCTTGCTACCAAAGACGCCCTTGGGGATCTCGGTGAAGAAGACCTTGATGGGAGCAGAGGTCCACATCATGAGGGAGCCCAGCGTGGCAGCGAGAAGGATCAGGCCAATGACGCGCGTGGACACTTCCATGGGAATGCCAAAGTGGGCAAAGACAGCGCCGAATACGTCGAAGATACCGGTGGAGATGGCAACGCCGCCCTCGGGAATGAACAGGTTGACCAGCAGCGAAGCGCCTGCGTACAGAAGGCCGATGGTCAGGCCGGCGATAACGACGGTGCGCACGAAGGCCTTGACGCCGCCCTTAAGGTCGTTAAGGAACACGCCGACAGACTCAGCGCCGCCAACGCCCTGGATGATCCAGGCAAGCGTACCGAAGAAGCCCCACGTAGTGGCAAAGCTGCTCGTGTCGGGCGCCATGTTAGCCGGAGTAGGAGCCGTAGCGAACTCGACGCCGCCAAAGGCAGCAGCCAGGGACAGCAAGATGAACACGGCAGTCAGGCCGAGAGCCGCGGTCGAGCCGAAGGAGGAAATGGAGCCGATCCACTTAGCGCCCTTGGTCGAAACCCACGTGGCGATAGCAAAGACGACGATCTCGATAATGGTGATCCACAGCTGCGAGAGCTCGGCATTGGCACCAAAGAACACGTAGCTCGCGTAAATGATGACGTTGGGCAGGACGGACGCAAAGTAGAACAGGTTAACGAACCAGTAGCTAAATGCCGTCAGGAACGCCCAGCGACCACCCATCGAGGTCTTAACCCATGCGTACACGCCAGACTCGGAGTCCCTGTTGAGGCCGACGAACTCGGCGGTAACCAGGGTATAGGGGACAAAGTACAAAAGCGTGGCGAAGAAGAACGACGGCGCAGCTGCCAAGCCGATGGCCGCGTTGTTGTTGATGATGTTCTTGATACCGAACACGGCGGCGACCGTCATGCCCAGCAGAGCGAACGAACCAATCGTTCCTCGTTTTTCGGAGCTCATAAGCCCTCCCAATCATCCGTTATATCTCATCTAAAACCGTCCGGACTGCAAGCGCAATCGTGGACAGCACACCTGCTAAGGGGGATGGGGAAAAGGGAGTCAACAAAGCCATCCCCCTTAACGGCGCAAAGCAAACGTCCAAACGGACGAATACTACTTGTTGGGGAAGGAATAACCTTCAACCGTCACGTGCAGTACCACGACGCGGGAATCCGCGGCATCGGCCACGACACGGTAGGCCTCGTCGATCTCGACGACGGCAACGCCGCCGGCGGGAATCGTCACGGTCTCCCCCGTACCCTCAAAGCGCTCACGATCGTCGATATCGCTGTAAGCGCGCGTGCAGGTGAGGCCTGCCTTGGGGGCAACCTCGACGGTCAGGTCGCCGTCGAGCGGGGCGAGCACGGCATGGTAGCGACGGTGACCGACCAGATCGGCAGTAGCCGCCTCGTGGGCGTTCACCCACCAATACACCAGCGAGTCTCCGATAGAGTAGGCCACGTCGTGCTGCAGGTCGGCAACACCATCGAGCGCCTGTCCGGTACGCATCCACTTCTTGACGGACTTCATCTGAGCGTCGAAATCGACACGCGAGTTAAAGACATGCATGACTTATGCCTCCTTAATGGGTGCCAGCGCCTGAGCCAGATCGGCAGACGTCAGCGGTCGCAGGGACACCTCAAAGCTGAAGCTCTCAAAACGGGTGCGATAGGAATCGAGCACCTCGGAGCCCCAAGAGTTCGAGCCAAGGCCGAGCAGCTGGTCGTTGATGTTGACCGTGACCGTGTCACCCTTGACAAGGTCGTAGACGTGCTTGGCGCTGTCGATAGCCTCGCAGCTATAGGGCCATGCCGAGAACGAGAACGGGTTGGAAGCGGCGTCGCTCGGACGCGTCACGACCAGACCGTCACCGTGGCTGGAGCGCAGGGCAACCCAACGGGTGCCCTCGCGGTTAGCGCAATCCTGGGGCATGACATACGGCGTGAACATGTCGTCGACCGTAGTGCGGTAATGACCGACCGGGTTGGCGCGCAACGAGTCCGGATAGTTCTCGCCCGGGCCGTGGCCATACCACTCAACGGCACGATCGCAACCGGGGACCTCGAAGGAGATGCCGATGCGCGGGATGATATCCGAGTAATCGCCGTAGGGCTCGCCGGAAACCTTGAGGTCGACGCGACCGCTCGGAAGCACGGTGTAGACGAGCTCGACGCGCATGCCGAACGCGCGGACGGGAGGAGCAATACGCTGGCTCACGGTAACGACGACCGCATTGCCGTCCTGCTTCCAAGAAACCTTGCGGGTAGACGTCTGCATCACATCGATGAAGTTGTCCTTCCACAGGGAGTCATACTCCTGGGCGTGGTTATCGACGAGCGGATGCCAAAAACCAACCTGGGGGCCAGAAGCCATGACATCGCGGCCGGATGCCTTCCACTCGCTCACGGTACCGTTAACTTTGTTGAAGGTCAGCTCACCGTTGAGGGAGTGAATGCGGATCTCCTGCTCGGTCTCCTCGACCGTAAGCTCAGGACGAGCGGGGGCGGCGATGGCCGGCGCCGGATGGTTGGCGATGGCAAACTGGCTAGCGCCCAACTGGAACATCGGCTCGCACCAGGCGTGAGCCGCCATGGTGTAGGCGCGCACGGTCAGCAGGGTCTCGCCTACCGCGGCCTCGCGAATCACCAGCGGCAGCTGGACGGACTCGCCGGGGGCAACCGCGCCGGGCATGAGCGTCTTGCGGCAGACCACGTCGCCGTCCACCAGGGTCTCGGCCGACAGGCAGACATCCTCGAGGGTGGTGAACCAACGCTTGTTGGTGACGGTCAGCTCGCCTGCCTCGGCGTCATAAGCCATGCGGACCGGGCAGATGACCTGGCCGTACTCGGTAAGGCCCGGGCTCGGCTGCTGCCAGGGGAACACCATGCCATCGATGCAGAAGTTGCTGTTGTTGGGGTAGTCGCCGTTGTCGCCGCCATACATGTCGTAGGCAACGCCGTCCTCGGTCACAGCAGCCAAACCGTGGTCGCACCATTCCCAAATGAACTGGCCCTGGATGCAATCCCAACGATCAAAGACCTCCTGGTACTCGGACAGGCCTCCGGGGCCATTGCCCATGGAGTGGCCGTACTCGCAGTTGATGCGCGGCTTGGGGAACGGATGCTCGCCAAAGTCGTTCATCTGCGACACACGGGAGTACATCGTGGAAATGACGTCGACGGTATCGGCGTTGCGGTCCTCCTCGTAATGGACCGGACGATCATCGAGCTCGTGAGCCTTGGCGTACATCGCGCGGATGTTGCAGCCATAGCCGCTCTCGTTGCCCATCGACCACATAATGATGCAGGCGTGGTTGCGCTCCTGCATCACCAGGCGCTCAATGCGGTCGACGTAGGCCGGCTCCCATGCCGGATCGTCGGTGACCAGGGCGATGTTGCCGATATTCTCGAAGCCGTGGCTCTCCATATCGGTCTCGGCGACCAGCATGATGCCATACTCATCACACAGCTCGTAGAAGCGCGGGTCATTGGCATAGTGAGAGGTGCGCACCGCGTTGATGTTGTGCCGCTTCATGAGCTCCAGGTCGCGGCGCATGCGATCGAGGCCCACGGCGCGACCCTTGTGATCGTCGTGATCGTGGCGGTTGACGCCATGCATCTTAAAGTAAGTGCCGTTGAGGTAGATATGATTGCCCTCGACCGTCACCTCGGCAAGTCCCTGGTGATGCGGAACGTACTCGCTGACCTCGTCGCCGTCGTAGACCTCAAACGTAAGGTCATAGAGGAAGGGGTCCTCGGGGTTCCAGAAGTGGGCATCGGCAACGCTGCACTCGGCATGGCCATCGACGCACTCGCCCGTAGCGACCACATTCTCGCCATCGCTGAGCGTAAACACGACGCGGGAAGCGCCCTCGGCCACCGTATCGAGCGTGATCAGAGCGGCATCGCCCTCGCGGTGCGTGCGGAACCTAAAGTCGACCAGGTGCGCGGCGGGACGCTGCATAAGGTACACATCGCGGAAGATGCCCGAGGCCCACCACATGTCCTGATCCTCGATATAGCTGCCATCGCTGTACTGCAGGACCTTGACCGCAAACAGGTTGTCGCCCTCGACGAGCGCGTCGGTCACGTCGAACTCGGCAGACAGGCGCGAGCCCTTGGTCATGCCGATAAACTGACCGTTGACGTACAGCTCGCCATAGCTCTCGATGCCGTCGAAGCGAATGATCTCGCGGGCGCCGGCAGGAACGGCGGGAAGGTTGACGATGCGCTGGTAGACGCCCGTGGGGTCGTCGGAGGGAACGAACGGCTGATCCACCGGAAACGGGAAACCCTCGTCGGTATAGGCAAGGTTGCCATAGCCGTCTACCTGCCACAGGTGCGGAACCTCCACGTGATCCCACTCGGACTTGTACGTGGAGAGCTCCTCGTTGGAGACGGCAGCAGGCCCCTCAAAGAGGCGGAACTGCCACGAGCCAGACAGCTGGACAAACCCGCGCGACAGCTCGCGGCTGTACGTAGCGGCGAGATCGGCGGTCTCATAACCCATAAAGTACGCATGGGGTGCCAGGCGGTTCCTGTGGGTGAGCGCTTGGTTTTCCCAATCGTTAATGGCGTCCATGGTGATGCTCCTTCGTCATCGTAGTGATTCTTGTGCAACCGGTTGTCTTTATCTTACGGGCGATGCAAAAAACTGTGCAACCGGTTGTCCGCTGAACGGTCGATTTGGCCGGATTAACGGTGCAACCGGTTGTACAACCGCGACACTTATGTCACCCTGAATATCGAAACTCAACGCAAAACATCGTTCTTAAGCTCGTAGGCAACCGCCACGCCCGCTGATATCTCACCCACACGAGACGTATTCGATTGCGGCTTGGTTGCAAAACGACACCTGTCACCGGATATCATGAACGCTGTTCAGGTGCACTATAGTAAGCTGTATCCGCACCAGCCCGTATCAGTGACAACATCGACCGCATTTTCCAGGAGACGCCATGACCCAGCCAGTTCGCACCGCACCTACGCTTGCCGAGGTTGCCGCAGCTGCCGGCGTGTCGCGCTCCACGGCATCGCGCGCCCTCAACGATTCGCCCCGCATTAGCGAGGAAACCAAAAAGCGCGTCCGTGCGGCGGCCAAGAAAGTCAATTTTGTCCCCAACGCTCGCGGCCGAGCGCTCGCTGTCGGGCGCACGGAAATCATCGCCGTGCTCGTGACCGAGCCCCTGAGTGAGCTCTTCAGCGACCCCACCTATAGCGAATTTTTGAGCGGCATTACCGAGGAACTGTCGGAGTCGTCCTATCTGCCCGTTATCTTGCAGGCGTCTTCTACGCATGAGCGCAACCGCGCACGCGAGCACTTTGAGCGCCGCTCGTTCGACGCCGTGATCGACGTCTCCCCTTACAAGGGCAGCGAGCTGCTCGAGGTGCTGCGCGAGCTGGGCGTACCCACCGTGTTGTGCGGCCAGCTCGAGGGCCACCCCTATCGCGATGTGTTCTCGACAGTCTACTCTGACGACGAAGAGGGTGGACGCTTTGCGGCACTCGCTATGAAAGAGCGCGGGCGCAAAGATATCGTCGCCGTGTTGGGACCGCAAGACAACCCCGCTGTTGTCGACCGCCTGCGCGGCTACCGCACCGTCCTGGGCGAAGACCTCCCAGGCGCAAACGTTATCTATACCGGCTGGAACAGCGGAGACGGCTATCAGGCCATGCACCAGATCCTCGCGCGCGAGATTGCTTTCGATGGCGTGCTCTGCGGATCGGACCGTATCGCGGCTGGCGTCATCACCGCACTCAACGAGGCAGGCCTATCCGTTCCGGCAGACGTTTCTGTCGTCGGCTTCGACGATCACGAGATTGCGGCGTGCTGCGTCCCCGCGCTCACGACCGTCCGCCAGCCCCTGCGCGAAGAAGGCCACATGGCCGCCAACATTGCGCTCGACATGATCAAGGGTGCCGAGCCCACCACCTCCGTGATGCACATGCAGCTGATCCAGAGAGACTCGCTGTAGAAACTGGGCCGGGCTTTTCGCCAGACAGTTGTTGCGGAAAGCCTGCCCCGTTTTGAGCGCTCATTCTGGGGCACAGTTTCCGTTAGACCGCTCAAGCGGAAACTGTGTCCCATTATTTTGCCGAATTCTGGGTCGCGCTTTCCCAGAGGACCCCCTTTGGGAAAGCGCGACCCGTTCTGAACGCAGATTCCGGGACGCACTTTCCGCAACGCCCGGTCATCCCATGCCCTCACAATCTCGGCGTATAAAAAACGAGGGAAGGCACGTGTCCCTCCCTCGTTACGGGCAATATGTAGCCGCTTGCCTACATCAGGCGCAGGCTGACGTCCTTGAGCTGGGCGCCGCTAACGGCACTCGGGGCGCCCGACATGAGGTCGGAGCCGCTGGCCGTCTTGGGGAACGCCATGACGTCGCGGATGGAGTCGGAACCGGTGAGCAGCATGCACACGCGGTCCAGGCCCAGAGCGAAACCGCCCATCGGAGGCGCACCAAACTTGAGAGCCTCCATGAGGAAGCCGAACTGCGACTCGGCGCGCTCCTCGGTAAAGCCCAGGAGCTTGAGCATGGACATCTGCATTTCGGCGTTGTGGATACGCATACCGCCGCCGCCGGCCTCAAAGCCGTCCATGACAAAGTCGTAGGTGCAGGAACCGGCTGCCAGCGGGTCGGCCTCGATCTTGGCGATGTCAGTCTCGGTCGGCAGGGTAAAGGGCTGGTGCTCGGCTGCATAGGCTTTGCGGTCCTCGTCCCAGTGGAACAGCGGGAAGTTGACGACCCACAGGAAGTCGTGGCCCTCGCGCTTGATCTCGAGCGCGTTGGCCATGTGGGAACGCATGCCGCCCAGGATCTCGTCAGAGAGCAGGCGCGGACCGGCGGCGAACATCACAAGGTCGCCGGGCTCGACGTTCATGCGCTCACGCAGAGCCGCCATCTCCTCGTCCGAGAAGAACTTGACGATGGGGCTGTTGATGGAGCCGTCCTCGCGGAAGGCGATCCAGGCCAGGCCCTTGGCGCCAAACGTGGAGGCCACGCCGGCAAGCTTATCGATCTTGGCACGCGCCCAGGCACCGGCACCCTTGGCGTTGATAGCCTTGACGACAGAGCCCTCCTCGTTCGCAGCGGTCGCGAAGACCTTGAACTTGGAGTTGGCAAAAATGTCGGTCAGGTCGACCAGGTGCATGCCGTAGCGCGTATCGGGCTTGTCGGAGCCATAGGTGTCCATGGCCTCCCAGTAGTTCATGCGACGCAGCGGCGTGGGCATCTCGACGCCCATGCGGCCGAAGGCGTCAGCCAGGACCTCTTCGAGCGCGCTCATAACGTCGTTCTGGTCCACGAAGGACATCTCGATATCGACCTGGGTGAACTCGGGCTGACGGTCGGCACGCAGGTCCTCGTCGCGGAAGCACTTGGCAACCTGGTAGTAGCGCTCGACGCCACCGACCATGAGCAGCTGCTTCAGAAGCTGCGGGGACTGCGGCAGGGCGTAGAAGTTGCCCGGCTGAATACGGCTGGGAACGATGAAGTCGCGAGCGCCCTCGGGCGTGGACTTGAACAGGGAGGGCGTCTCGACCTCCATGAACTCACGGTTGTGCAGCGCCTCGCGAATGGCAAAGGTAAAGTCGGAGCGCAGCTTGAGGTTGGCCATCATCTCGGGACGACGAAGGTCCAGATAGCGATAGCGCAGACGGGTGTCCTCGCTGGTCTCGATGCCGTCCTCGATCTGGAACGGCGGGGTGACGGACGTGTTGAGCACCTCGGCGTGGTCGGTCAGGACCTCGATCTCGCCGGTCGCGAGCTTGGTGTTGGTGGTCTCCTCGCCACGGGAGCGCACGACGCCGTGGATCTTGATGGGCCACTCGGGACGCATGGTCTCGGCGATCTTAAAGGCGTCGCCGTCGGAGTGCTCGGGGTCGAAGGTGAGCTGCGTGATGCCCTCGCGGTCACGAAGGTCGCAGAAGATAAGGCCGCCGTGGTCGCGGCGACGGCTCACCCAACCGGTGAGGGTGACCTCTTCGCCCACGTTCTCGCGGCGAAGCTCACCGCAAGTACGGGTGTGCATGGAATGCTCGTCGATGGGACGGGTCTGGCTCATACCAGTGATCCTCCTTTATGGATCTGTGCCGCCCCGTGTCGTTCCGGGCGGCGTCGTACAGATTTACCCGGCCTGCGTAAACCGCGCAGCCAGACATGGCGTTCTATGTTATCGCACCTGCGTCGATGTGCCGCGAAAAAGTAGCTCCTGCCCAAAGACTTGACGGAGACGAAACAATTGACGCACCGTGGCCGTCGCCGACGCGCGCCACGTGCGACAATGTGCCCCAATACAACTGCACTCGGAAAGGCCCGCCATGACTGCACGCCTCATCGTTATGGATATCGACTCCACGCTCATCAACCAGGAGGTCATCGACCTGTTGGGCGAGGAAGCCGGCGTGGGCGAGCAAGTTGCACAAATCACCGAACGCGCCATGCGCGGCGAGCTCGACTTTAAGCAGGCGCTCGAGGAGCGCGTGGGGCTGCTTGCCGGCTTGGACAAGAGTGTGTTCGAGCGCACCTTTGAGCGCGTGACGTTTACCCCCGGCGCGCTGGAGCTTGTGCGCTCGGCACACAGCAAGGGCTGGAAGGTCGGCGTGGTGAGCGGCGGTTTCCACGAGGTCGCTGACAAAATCGTGGCTGCCGCGGGTATCGACTTCTGCCTGGCCAACCGCCTGGAAGTCGTGGACGGCAAGCTCACCGGCAAGCTGGCGGCCGACATCGTGACCAAGGAGTCCAAGCTCATCCAGCTGCTAGATTGGGCAGTTGAGTGCGGCGTCGATATGGCCCACACGGTCGCGATCGGCGACGGCGCCAACGACATCCCCATGATTCAGGCCGCGGGCACGGGCATCGCGTTTTGCGCCAAGCCCAAGACGCGCGAGGCGGCCCCGTTTGCCATCGACGAACGCAACCTGATGCTCGCCATGGACATCATCCTGCGCGACTAGTCAATCCATCTAACAAGTGAATCAGTCTGTCCTATAGTTTCCGAACAATTTTGTCTTAGTGTTCGGAAACATACCCTTTGAGTGCTAGACTTTGCGCCGTCGAAGGGAACATATATGGATAAGCGAGATCTTGAGCAATTGCTGAGCGATGTTGCCGGCAGAGCAGTCACCCCTGCCGACGCCCTCACGCGCATCCAGACGGCTCCGACCGCCGATTTGGGCTTTGCGCAGCTCGATCTTTCGCGCGGGGTGCGCCAGGGAGCCGGCGAGGTTGTCTACGGGGCCGGTAAAACCGCCGATCAGATTGCCGCCATTATCAAAGCGCTGCGCGATGCCGGCCAGGAGCGCATCCTGGTCACGCGCCTGGATGCCGAAAAAGCCGCGCGCACCGCCGAGCTTCTTGGCAACGGCATCGACCTGGGATATGTCCCGGACGCACAGCTCGCCCTCGTGGGCGGCAAGCCCTCCCCTACCGGCAACGGACGCATCGTCGTCGCCTGCGCTGGTACGAGCGACCTGCCCGTCGCCGAGGAAGCCGCATTGACGGCCGAGTTCTATGGCAACGAGGTCGACCGCCTCTACGACGTGGGTGTCGCCGGCCTGCACCGTCTGCTCGCGCATGCCGAGGAACTTGCCCAGGCACAGGTGGTCATCGCCATTGCCGGCATGGAGGGCGCACTGGCGAGCGTTGTCGGCGGCCTGGTAAGCTGTCCGGTCATAGCCGTTCCCACCAGCGTGGGTTACGGCGCGAGCTTTGGTGGCGTAGCCGCGCTGCTCGCCATGCTCAACTCCTGCGCCAGCGGCGTTTCGGTCGTCAATATCGACAACGGCTTTGGTGCCGCCTACCAGGCAAGTCTTATCAATCATCTGAGCGCCGGCACGTCCTGCGCCCGCTAAGGAGCATTTCATGTCCAACCATCAGCACACGCTTATCATCGACGGCACCTCGGGCATCAGCGGCGACATGACCGTCGCGGCCCTGCTCGACCTGGGCGCCAGCGAGGAGCACCTGCGCGAGCAACTTGCCACGCTGCCGGTCGACGGCTTTACGATCGCCGTCACGCGCGCAAACAAGCATGGCATCGACGCCTGCGATTTCGACGTCCAGCTTGCAGAGGAACTCGAGAACCACGATCACGATATGGCCTGGCTCTACGGCAACGAAGCAGCTGCCGAGCACACACATGAGCATGAGCACCACCATCATGATCATGGCGAGCGCGAACACGAGCACAGCCACGAGCATGACCATGAGGCCCACGGCCATGACCACGATGGCCATCATCACGCCCACCACCATCACCACCGTTCTTTGGCGGATATCACCGCCATCATCGATGACTCGCAGCTAAGCGATGGCGCCAAGCGTCGCGCGCTCGCCATCTTTACCGCGCTCGCCGCCGCCGAGGCCAAGGCCCACGGCAAAACGACCGAGACCGTCATGTTCCACGAGGTGGGCGCCATCGACTCCATCGTCGACGTCTGCTCTGTCGCCATCTGCCTCGATGACCTAGGTATTGAGGACATCGTGGTCGAGTCGCTCTCCGAGGGTCACGGCACCATCCGCTGTGCCCACGGCCTTATGCCCATTCCTGTCCCCGCTGTCGTCAACCTGTGCCAAGCGTGCAATATCGCCCTCACGCCCGCGCCGGTCGCCGGTGAGCTCGTGACGCCCAC
Organism: Collinsella sp. AM41-2BH; assembly: GCF_003468085.1. Taxonomy (NCBI): domain Bacteria; kingdom Bacillati; phylum Actinomycetota; class Coriobacteriia; order Coriobacteriales; family Coriobacteriaceae; genus Collinsella; species Collinsella sp. AM41-2BH. The sequence goes on along the minus strand of NZ_QSGH01000004.1, from coordinate 71,917 downwards.
GGGCGCCGCCATCGTCGCCGCACTGCGCACGTCCGAGCACCTGCCGGCCCGCTACCGCATCGAGGCCGTCGGCTACGGCGCCGGCAAGCGCCCCTACGAGGGTTGCTCCGGCACGCTCCGCTGCCTGCTCGTTGACGCGGACGCATAGCCATGGATGCCCGCAAGGCAAAAAGCCGCGCTGCCATCGTTGCGGCGTTCTCCGAGCTGCTGCGCGAAGAGGACTACGGCAAGATCACCGTCGGCGACATTATCGCTCGCGCCCATGTGGGTCGGGCCACGTTCTACGGCCTCTTCAAAAGCAAAGATGACCTACTGTCCGAACTCGTGAGCGACATCTGCACCCACGCCCTCGACGACGATGGCACACCGCTCGACGACCCACTCGTGCAGGTCGAGCATATCCTCAACAACCTCTGGGAGCGCCGCCAGGGTGTACGAGCCCTCGTAGCCGGCGCCGGCTCACGCGTCTTCGCCGACTGCCTACGCAAGACCATCATGTCACGAGCAGCCGAAACCGTCCCCACCGACCCAAACGGCCCCGCCGCCACCATGGACCGAAGCTTCCTACTACACCACATAGCCTCAAGCTTCGTAGGAATGGTCCAATGGTGGGCCTGGCACAACTTCGAAGCCAACAAAGCCGACGTAGCCAAAAACTACCTCTCAGCCATAGCGCCCCTCTTCAACTAAGTACCCGCTCAGCCCCAAAGCGCAACCCCCATCTCAAGGCACCGCTCCACCCCAAGGCATCGAGCCTACCCAAAGTGCCGTCCGTCTCTCAAGGCCCATCGCAACAAAGCGCCCATCCCATTTAAATTCAGATATATATGTTGGGTTGCTTGCTCGAGCGCAACAAAGACCCCGCAGGTGTCCGCATGGGGTAACTTCCCAGCGCATTCCGCAGGACGAAAGAACCCCCGCCGCACGAAGTGCGCAGCGGAGGTTCTTTCATGTCCGAGGACGCGCTGGGAAGTTACCCCATGCGGCCAGCGGACAACTATGTAGCCTTGGACTAGAACATGCCCAAGAAGCCATGCACAAACAGCGCGGCCACAATAGCACCGACAAACGGCGCGATGCCAGGAACAAGCAGGCCGTACTTCCAGTTGTTATCGGCCTTGTTCTTAATCGGCAGCACCTGATAGGCCATGCGAGGACCAAGGTCACGAGCCTGGTTCATGGCGAAGCCGGTGATGCCGCCCATGCCCATGCCGACAGCCCAAACGATCAGGCCGACGCAGATTGCGAGCATCAGAACGTTCTCGCCGGCGCGGCTAGCGGCAGCAAGGATGGCGCTGATGAACACGAAGGTGCAGATAGCCTCGCAGAAGAAGTTACGGGCATAGTTCGTACCCTCGGTGGTGGGGTTGGTCGAGAAAATGTTGCGCTGGGCAATGGGGTCGACGACGCCCTCGGAAGCCTTGAACTCATCGGCATACATAAACCAGGCGATTACGGCACCCACAAAGCCGCCGAGCATATCGGCAATCATGAAGGGGATGCAGCTGCCCCACGGCACCAAGCCGACGATGCACTGGGCAAGCACCATGGCGGGGTTCATGCACACGGCGCCGCCAAAGACAAACAGGCAGACCGAGATGCCAAAAGACCAGGTGGTGATGGCAAACATATGGCCGGAGCCCTGATACTTGGTGCCCTTGAGCACGGTATCGCAGTGCACGCCCACGCCAAAGACGATCATGAGGGCCGTCGCGCCGAATTCGCAGAGGAGTTTGGTAAGCATAAAACCTTATCTTTCTTGTCGGTTATAAACGATTCGTTTAGGCCGCGCACTAGTGCTGCGCAACAACAACGCCCAGGCCATCGGGAATGACGGCAACCTTGGCATCGGCACCCTTCATCTCAAAGGCGAGCTTGAGTGCCTCCTCGAGGGTGTTGACCGGCGTCATGTGCATATCCTTGAGCATCTGGTGATCGCACAGATCGGTAACCATGATCACGGGGTGATGTGCCAGGATGCGAGCGAAAATCTGGCTCGTCCACTGATCGGGCAGGGTCTTGTCTTTGGGACGATCGATGCAGGCACGCTCAAACTCCGCCGGATCGTTGTCGGCGATGTTGTGATAGAAGCCCTCGCCGCCGTGACCGTCGGCACAACCGGCGACATCGATAATCACGCCACCCTCGGGAAGCGTGGCCTCGGCAGCGCACATGCCCTTCACGGCCTGGTAGATGTTCTGGTCGAGCGGGTAGCCGCCGTTGGTGGTGATGGCAATCTCGCACTCCACGGGCTCAACGCCGGCAAGGCTCTTCACGAACTCGCAGCCAGCCTCGTGCGCCTTATGGATGTCGCCGGCAAAGGAGCCAATGACCTCGTGCTTGCCGTTGAGCACCACGTTGAGCACAAAGGCAAGGTGAGCCATCTCGGCGGCGGCAAACATGTCCTCGCTCACGTGGTTGTGGCACAGGTTGCCGGCACGCGAATGGGAGTCGTTCACAAACTGACCGTTGTGGTTGTACATGATGGTCTTATAGCTGGCGATGCCAGGCAGGACGGACTTTCGGCTGCCAGAGAAGCCGGCAAAGAAGTGCGGCTCAATGAAGCCCTCGGCAAGAAGCAGGTCGCAATCGGCAGCGATCTTGTTGATGATGCACTCGCCACCAGAAGGCAGGGTGCCGATCTTTTTCATCATGCTGTCGTCAGTCGCGACGTGCATAACGATTTCTTCGTTGGCAACGATCTCCTCGCCGTACTTGTTGACGAGCTCCTCGTGCGTCGACGGACGATGCATACCCGTAGCAACCAGAATGCGAACGCGCGCCTCAGGCGCAGCGGAGTGGATGTGATGCAGCAGAATAGGCATCGTCACACGCGAGGGAACGGGACGCGTATGATCTGAGCTAATGATGACGATATCCTTCTTGCCAGCACAAAGCTCCTCGAGCGAAGGCGAGCCGTAAGGGTTGGCAAGCGACTCCTCCACCAGCTCTTCCTGCGATTTCGTGGTCTTAAACTCGTTTTGATGACCTTCCATCACACCCGCGAAGTTCTTATCCTCGAGTTCCAGATGCAACGTCTTGTGGTCAAACGGCAGTTCACATTCAAACAATGACGAGCGCCCTCTTCCTTTCAACTGACACACTAGATAAACCGTTGGAAGGATACGCCGCTCACCGAAAAACACCACCGTCCACCGACTCATTAACACAACGTTCATATTTGACCCACAACAAAACAACCGCGATCCCAAACGGGACCGCGGCCGCTACAGTCGTAAGTCAAGAAGCGCCACATGCATCTCAATCCCGATCGATAAGACGCGAGGCGCGAAGCGCCAAACGCGCCGCCGGGACAAACCCCATCCAAAACGCGCAAAGCGCGCCATTATTCCCCCAGCCAGTAATCCACCGAAGACCGGACATCGTAGGGCCCGCCATCAGCTTACTTTTAGGCACACTCCGCAGGACGCAAGAAGCCCTCGCCGCACGAAGTGCGCAGCGAGGGCTTCTTGCATGTCCGAGGACGTGCCTAAAAGTAAGCTGATGGCGGGCCCGGACGACTACAGGGCTATCGATTACCCCGTGTTCTGCAATCCTGCCGAGACGCCGGTCACAGTCGAAAGAATCAGGCTCATGTACTCGGCCTTCTTCTCCTCGGCCATCTCGTCCTGGTTCATACGCACCTCGCGAAGGGCGCGAACCTGGGCGATGGACAGGGCGTCGACGTAGGGATTACGCACACGGACGGCGCAGCCGAACACACGGCGGCGCTGCAGCGGCCATTCGTCACCGACGATGGCAAGAACCCACTTACGCGTGAGCTGCATCTCGGTGAAGACCTTCTCGGACAAATCCTGGCGATCGCCCAGGTGCAGGTACATCTTGGCGATGCGCTGGTCGGTCTTGGCGATCGACATCTCGATGTTGTCGATAAAGGTGCGGAAGAACGGCCACTCCTGGTAGGCAGCCTTAAGCTGGTCCAGATCGCCAAACTGCTCGCAGGCGGTACCCAGGCCGTACCAGGCGGCCAGATTGATGCGCGCCTGGCTCCAGCTGAAGATCCACGGAATGGTACGCAGGTCGTCGAGCGACTTGGCACCCAAACCGCGCTTGGCGGGACGCGAGCCGATCGGCAGCAGACCGACCTCGGTCAGCGGCGTCACGGTCGAGAACCACGGTGTAAAGTCCTCGGTGTTCAGCAGGTCCAGATAGCGCTCGTGGCTTGCAGCGTTGAGCTTGTCGGCCATATCCCAGAACTTCTGCGTGGTCTCGGTGTTGGTCTTCTCGACACTCGGGGCCGACTGCAAAAGCGTTGCGGCGGCAACGGACTCAACATGGCGCTGAGCCAGCGTGCGGTTACCGTAACGGGCAAAGATGACCTCGCCCTGCTCGGTGAGCTTAAAGAAGCAGTTGACCGAACCCTTGGGCTGCGCCAACACGGCCTTGTTGGCCGGGCCGCCACCACGGCCCACGGCACCGCCGCGACCGTGCATGAGCACCAGATCGATATCGTTCTTCTCGGCCCACTTGGCAATACGCTCCTGTGCGGAGTGCAGCGCGAGCATAGCCGTAGTAGGACCGGCATCCTTGGAGGAGTCGGAATAGCCCAGCATGACCTCCATGCGACGGTTGGTCTGGGCAAGGCGCTTTTGCACCACGGGCAGCGTAAGCATCTGGTCGAGCACGTCGACGCAGCCCTCGAGGTCCTCAAGCTGCTCGAACAGCGGGATCACGTCGAGCTCGGGGACATCCTCCTCATGCGCAAAGGACAGGTGGGCAAGCTCAAAGACGTCGGCCACATGCTGGGCGCTCTTGGTGAACGAGATGATGTAGCGGTGCGCCATCTTCTTGCCGTAACGCTTTTGGATGGAGCCGATAGCGCGGAAGGTATCGATGACCTCGCGCGTCATGGGCTGCAGATCACCATGGATACCGTTCTCGTGGATATCCTTGAGGGCGCGGGCGTGCACCACGGAGTGCTGACGGAACTCCATCTCGACCATGTGGAAGCCGAAGGACTCGACCTGCCAGATGATGGTCTGGACCGGGCCGTAGGCAGCACGGACGGCACCGCAGGCGGCCAGCGAGCGCTGGACGACGCGCAGGTCCTCCAAGAACTCATCGGCGCTGTGGTACATGGTGTCGGTGATGCGACGCACGGTGGCGTTGAGTCGGTCGGCCATGACGAGCATGACGGCGCGATGCGGCTCGTGCTCGGAGATTAGTTCAGCACGTGCGGTGTACTGAGTGCTCATCTCGACCTGATGGTTCCACAGGTTGATGAGCTCGGCAGACGGCTTGCTGTAAGTAGCCTCGAGCGTGAGGTTGCGGCCGATGCGGCGGCACTTGTCCTCGAGCTTGAGCACCATATGGGTGAAATACTTGGCGGCGACCTCACGGCTTACCTTGGCGGTGACGTTGGGGTTACCGTCACGGTCGGAGCCGATCCAGCTGCCGGGATGGAAGAATGCCGGGCACAGCGGCGGCACGGTACCGGCCTTATCACCCAGCACCCAGTCGTCAAAACGACGATAGATGACGGGAATGACGTCGAACAGCGTGTTATCGAAGATGTCGATGATGGTATCGGCTTCCTCGACCGGCGTGGGCTTCTTGAGCGCGATGGGGCTCGTACGCACCAGGGCGTCGATCTCCTGCAGCATATGGCGCTCGTTCTCCACCAGGTCGGAGCCGCCCAGACGCGGACGCTCCTCCAGCAGGTTGGAGATACGGCGAATCTTGCCCTCGACGGCCTTACGACGGGCCTCGGTGGGATGTGCGGTAAAGACAGGGTGGAACTCGAGCTTGCTGAGCAGCTCGTTGGCGCCCTCGACACCCATCTCGTTTACCAACTGGTGATAGGCGACGGTGAGCTCGTTGGCGGGATCGACCTCGGTATCGGTCGATGCGCCGGCCTCGCGCTCGCGCAGCTGCGCCACACGGTAGTTCTCCTCCGACAGGTTTGCCAGGTGGAAGAAGCTCGTAAAGGCGCGAACGATGACCTGCTGCTTATCGAGCGGCAGGCTGTCGATCAAATCGACGACCTCACGGAATGCCACGGCGGTGGGCTCGTCGGCGGTGGGCACGCCCTGCTCGTCGACGGCCTCGTCGGCAGCGCGGGTACCGGGGTTGCCGGCATTGGCCACAATCTCGGCCGACAGGATCTTGTCGAACAGGTCCGCGATCTCAGGATCATACTCGCTAAGCACACGACGCTCCAGGCGCAGGAACAGCGCCAGATTGTCGCGCAGCTCCTCGGGGATCTCGATCTCGGCGAGACGCTCCCTGGACTCGGCATTCGAGCCGATTCGGTTAACGAGGCGGTTGACCACGGCAGCGACGCGCGCCGCGGCTTCGGGTACAGACTGGTTGCTTAGGTTCTCAGCCACGTTTCCTCCCATTCCTCCTTCTATGCACGTAACATGCGGTATTCATTATAGGCGCTTGCGAAATACTTTCGATACTGATTGCGCTTTACCACACAAAAGTATTTTCTGCATTGCAAGGGTTTTGCTCTAAATGGTCGTATTTCTCGGTGGACGGCATACACAAACGGGGGCATTCCGCATAAATGCGAAACACCCCCGTAACAATCGCTCGCAATGGACGGGACACTCAAGCGGGTCCGCAGCTCAAAATGATGCGCTACAGGCGCTCGCGAACCGCCTCGACGACGTTGGCCAGATCGGCAAGGACCTCTTCATGGCTCTCCATGTCGCGCACCTTGACCTTGCCGGCGGCAAGCTCGTCGCCACCCAGGACCAAAATGAGCTTGGCGCCAACCTTGTCGGCCTGCTTGAACTGAGCTTTGAGCGAACGACCCTGGTAGTCGGCCTCGGTCACGATGCCAGCGGCGCGAAGCTCCTGCGTGATGGCAAAGACGTTCTGACGCAGCTCCTTGCCGGCATTGGCAACGTAGACGCACGGGGCCTCCTCGGCACCCAAGTCGTTACCAAAGGCCTGCAGGGCCAGCAGGGCGCGCTCAAAACCGACGGCAAAGCCGACGCCCGCCGTGGGCTTGCCACCCTCGAGCTCGACCAGGCCGTCGTAGCGGCCGCCGCCACCGATGGAGCCGACGCCGGCACCGGGAGCCTCGACCTCAAAGACGGTGCGGGTGTAGTAGTCCAGACCACGCACCAGTGTGGGATCCTCGACATACTCGATACCGGCGGCATCCAGATAGCGCTTGACCTGCTCGTAGTGCTCGCGGCACTCGTCGCACAGGTTGTCGCCCATCAGCGGCGCGTCGGCCATGATCTCGCGGCAGTGGTCGTTCTTGCAGTCGAAGGCACGCAGCGGGTTGAGCTCGGCGCGCTCGCGGCACTCATCGCACATCTCGTCAGCGTGATCGAGGATAAACTGCTTGACCTGCTCGCGGTAAGCCGGACGGCACTGAGCGTCGCCCATCGAGTTAATGAGCAGACGGAGCTTGGAAAGATCGAAGCCCAGGCGCTTGTAGAACTCCATGAGCATGATGATGCACTCGGCGTCTGCCGCCGGATCGGGAGCGCCGAGCCACTCGATACCCACCTGGTGGAACTGGCGCAGGCGACCCTTCTGGGGACGCTCGCCACGGAACATGGCCTCGGCGTAGTAAGCCTTAAACGGCGTGGAGCCCTGGGGCACCAGGTTGTTCTCCACGACTGCGCGCACCACACCGGCCGTGCCCTCGGGACGAAGCGCCAGGCGCTGCTTGGGCTTGAGTTTTGTGTCGGTGCCCTCGGTAAAGACGCGCTCCAGGTTGGCGCCGCTAAAGACGCGGAACATCTCCTTGCGAACGACGTCGGTCGACTGGCCGATGCCGTGGACAAAGACGTCCACCTGCTCGATCGCGGGCGTCTCGATGGGCTTAAAGCCAAACGGCTCGAACACGCCGGCCGCAATCTGCTGCATCTTTTGCCAGGCGCGCATCTCGGCGCCGATAAGGTCGCGGGTTCCCTCCGCCTTCTGTGCCTGCATGGGCAAACACCTTTCTTTTGTATCGCGTCATAGGTAGTGGACATTATACGGCACAAAGCAGCAACGCGGCGGCGCGTCTGACCGAACGAGGGTATGGGGGCTCGTTCGGCCAGACGCGCCGCCGCAGTTTGTGATCCCTTTTCCTCCGTCCCCTTCGGATTACGTGATCCCTTGGGGACGGAGGAAAAGGGATCATTTCGTAGACCC
>NZ_QSGH01000004.1:0-63776 GCF_003468085.1 Collinsella sp. AM41-2BH | reverse complement strand
TGGCTGCCCTGGAAACCGAATGACGGTACGAGCATCCATTCGGCTTCCAGGGCAGCCACGGGCAGAACAGACAAACAGGAATAGGCGGCGACCCGCTACTCCCCCGCCACGCTTGCGCGCAGCTTGGCGGCGATGGGCTCGGATGCCAGCAGGAACACGAGCATGACCACGGAGCACGCCAGGCACACGATCCAGGTGCTCGCAAAGGAGCCCGTGGCATCGAACAGCACGCCCGAGACGATAGCGCCCACGGTGCCGCCGACCATCTCGAGCGAGGTAATGGTGCCCGTGACCTTACCGAGGTCGGCCATGCCAAACTGCTTGGACGCGGCGATTGTAGGCGTGATGGTGCCCATGCACGTTCCAACACCAAAGCTCACAGCAGCGACAATAGGACCGAGGTCCGTCGTCGGGAAACACAGCGCCACGCAGGCGATAATGCACGCAACGGAGCCAAGGATATTGCCAAAGCGCAGGCCAAAGCGGTCATAGATCGCACCGAGCGAAATCTTGGCGATAACGACCGTGGCCATGATGACAAAGCCGGAGGCCACGACGAGCCAACCGGGGAAGAATTTATGCTGCTGGGCTATGGATTACTCCTTGTGGTCAGCAATATAGCCCAAAGCGACGGCAGCATAAGCCGCGGCGCCAAGGGGAAGCTCGGCATCGCTAAAACGTGCCTTGGGATGATGCTGAGCAAAATGCTCGTCCGTATCAGTCACAGCAGCGCCCACGGTAAAGTACGCGCTCGGGATCTCGCTCGAGATCAACGCGAAGTCCTCGCTCGCCATGGCGTGGAACAGCGGCAGGAAGGCGGACTTGGGCAGCACCGCGCCCACGTAGCCAAGCGACGCCTGCGTCATGCCGTCGTCGAGTACGAGCGGGGGAACATCCGAGAGTGTCTCGATAGTCGCCGGCGTACGATAGGTCGTGGCAACGCCTTTGACGACCTCCGCGATGCGGGTCTTGAGGCGCTCCATGAGCTCGACATCGAAGCCACGCAGCGTTCCCTCGAGCACACAAGTATCAGGGATGACATTTGCGGCCTGACCGCCGGCGAACTTGCCAACGGTAAGCGCGACCTCCTTGGCCGCCGGCACTTCGCGAGCGATAAGCTCCTGAAGTGCCAGATGCACGTGCACACCCGCCGTAATGGGGTCGATGCAGATCTCGGGGCTCGAGCCATGGCCGCCCTTGCCCTGAAGCGTGATGCGAAAACCGTACGCGCCCGAGAGCGCCGGACTGCCGTAGAGCACCAGGCCAAGCGGCGACTGACTATTGACATGCATGGCAAAGGCGACCTGAGGACGCGGGTTCTGAAGCAGACCGTCGGCGATGGCGGCGCGGGCACCCTCAAAGGTTTCCTCGCCCGGCTGGAACAGCAACTTAACCGTGGCGTTGGCATCAACAAGCGCGGACTCGCGGGCCTTGAGCAGGCGCGCCGCTCCAAGCAACGCCGTTGCGTGCATATCGTGTCCACATGCGTGCATGCAGCCGTTCGTAGAGGCGAAAGGCTCGCCCGATTCCTCGGCAACGGGCAGGGCATCCATATCGCCTCGGAGCATGACGACCGTTCCGGCCTGCTCGTCCTTGCACGTGCCATTGCCCTGAGCGGCCGCAGCCGCACCGGCACCGATCAGGCCAACGACGCAGGAACCGTCGACTAGCGTGGTATGGGGGATGTCCATCTCGTCCAGACGTGCCTGGATATAGGCAGACGTCTGCGGAAGATTGTTACCGAGCTCGGGCATCTGATGGAGATCGTGACGCCATGCGGCAAGCTCACCGGCAAATGCCTGGGCTTCTTTGACCAGGCCATCGCCGATAGCGGTCTGCGCCGCTGTGGTAGCCTGAGGCGCTGGTTGCGGTTGAAAATCAGACAGAGCTGGTGCCATAGATGCCCTCCAGTAACGTTTTTGCAGCACGCACTTTGATAGCGTAAAGTGCAAGGCACAACTGTAAGGGCATGGCATAAAAAATGCCGCCCTGGGAGGGCGGCGCAACAAGTTGTTTACAATTGCGGGTGAGATTTTCGGCGCAAGAAATCGAAATGCGTCTCGCTCAAGATAATCGACAGGAAGATGAGCGCGAAGCCGGCAAGCAGGCGCGAGGTGAGCGCCTCCCCCATCAGCAGCACCGAGAACAGCACGCCCGAAGGCGACTCCATCGAAAGGAGCAGCGAGCCCGTCGAGGCCGGGACGTGCGCCAGGCCGACGTTTTGAATGAGCAGGGCCACGCACGTGCAGCCCACCGAAAGAAAGGCCATCACGGCGATAAAGCTCGGCGTCCACACAGACAGAGGCGCCTGGGTTTCGAACAGCAGCGACGAGACCAGACTCAACACGCCATTGCCCACAAACATCCAAAACGTGATGACGTTGATGTCCATCTTGCGACCATACTTGGCGGTCACTGCCATCTGGATAGCAAAGAAGACCGCGCCGCCCAGCGTGATGACATCTCCAGCATTGAACTCGACGCTATCGAGTGCCACCAGGCCAATGCCCGCCAGGCACAGCAGTGCCGCACCCAGGTTATAGCGGGTGAGCTTTTCGCCGCTCAGGACATAGCTGGCAAACGGCACAAGGATACAGTACGTGCCCGTCAAAAATGCACTCTTGCCTGCCGTGGTCTGCGCCAGGCCAATCGTTTGCAGTCCGTATGCTCCCCACATGAGCGCACCCATGCCCAGCCCGACGATCAGGTTGCGGGCATTGAAATGAGCGATGATGCGCTTATGGAAAATAGCAAACATAACCAGTGACGCCGGGAGAAAGCGAACGTAGACCAGCTCGAACACCGGAATGGTATCGAGCGCATCTTTCATGGTGGTAAAGGAATAGCCCCAGATGACCGCCACCGAAAGCAGCAAGACCTTCCAGAAGAACGGAGAACGCGCGCCGGCGCCGCGGGAGGTGCCGCCGGCACCCAGGTCTTCGCGCGCTACAGGGCTATCGGGCATGTTTTCGATTTCATCAACGGCATTCTGAGCCATAGGGCATCCTCGCGCTCAGTCTGGGCGTGGTGTCCGCACGTGCATGGCCGCGTGCCGCCTCATGGTCAAATAAAACGGGGCGCACCGGACCCCCGGCACGCCCCGCTACTGTAGCAACAACCAGCGTTGCATCGCAATCCAGCATAATAAAGTGTCAAACTGGAAGACCTCGATGTTCTGACAGCGTTTACGTGGCTGAACTAAATCAATTTGGTTGACTCCAGCTTTTCGATGATCCAGTCGTTGGCTTTGATGACCGGGCGGCGGAAGACGACGCCCAGTGCCAGCGACGGAATCAGATAGCTCGCCAGAATGCCTAGCTCAATCCAGTACTCCATATGGTAGGCGCCAGCCATGGCGGCATGCATGGCGTTGATGCCGTGGGTGAACGGCAGGAACGGATAGATCGCCTGGAACACAGGGCCGGTCATCTCGATGGGGAACGTACCGCCCGAACCGCCGACCTGCATAACCAACAGCACGACGGCGAGCGCCTTGCCGATATCGCCAAACGAAACCGTAAGCGTGTAGACGATATTGGAGAACACGAGACTCGCGACCCAACCCGCCAGCACAAATTGCAGCGGGTTGTCGCACTGAATGCCAAAGAACAGGATGTCGCCCGCGCACACGAGTGTCGCCTGCAGCAGGGCCAGACCTCCAAAGAACAGGTAGCGGCCCAGGTAGATCTCGTGCAGGCGCACGGGGATCAGCTCGTTGATGAGCTCATCGTCAACCGAGACCTTCATCATGGCCGCCAGTACAATCGAGCCCACCCACAGCGACAGAATCGTGTAGAACGGTGCCATGGCCGAACCGTAGTTGCGGATCGGATAGACCGGTTTGCGGTCGAGCGCGACGGGGCCGGAAAGCGACACGGCGAGGCCCTCGGGGTCGTTGCCAATCATTGTCTTAATCATGGCCAGGTCACCCGACATCAGAGCGCTATCAAGCTCGTCCTTAAAAGCGCTGATCTTGTCCGACGCCTCGCCCAACTGATCAGAAGCCTTGTTGACCAGCGTCGCAGCCTTGGAGAGGCCCTTTGCGAGCGAGCCAGAGGCGTCGGTCAGACCGCTCACAGCGCTATCCAAGTCACCCGAGATACCGTTCAGGGAATCCAGAACGCCCGAAATGGTCTTCTTGAGCTCCTTGGCCTTAACCGAGAACGTGGAATCGTAGTCGGACTTGGCTCCCGAGATACCCGCCTTGGCATCGGCGATGGCCTGGTCGACCTCGGCACGCGAGTTGTTGACCTCCGCCATGCCGTCCGAAAGGGACTTTGCGGTCGCCGTCAGGTCCTTCGCATTGTTGCGGTACTCCACGGCAATTCTGCCCAGCGACGTCGCAGCGGACTCGAGACCGTCTTTGAGCTTGTCATCACTCACCTGGTCGGCAAGGTTGCGGAGCTGATCGGCCATCGCATCGATATCGTCAGCACGCGTATTGAGCGCCGCTGCGACTTCGTTGAGCTGAGACACCGTAAGGTGAACATGCTGATTCGCGGCATCGAATGCCTTCGCAAGCTCGGCGGACACGTTGTCGAACGAGCCCGCGCTTCCGTCAATCGCCGCGTCAACGGCATCGTTGGCGGCCTTGAGCGCTTCCTTGGAATCATTGATGCCGCTCTTGGCGTGCTCCATCAGCTGCTTCGTCGACTCATCAACGGTGCCCGTCTGCTTGAGCATGCCGCCCGCCGATGTCAGTGAATCGGACGTGGAGCTCAAAATGCCCGCGAGCGACGTCGCACTCGCCTGAACGTCCTGCAGGTCCTCGACCGAATCGCCCAGCGTCGAGGACAGATTGGCGATAAAGTTGCTCACCTGGTCGGTACTCATATAGTCGAGCAGGCTGGACACGGTCTTAAGGCCGATGGTCGTGATGGTCTTGGTAAAGGTCTCGTTGACCTGACTCTGGACGGCGCTCGAGCCCTTTTCAGTCACGATCTGTGCGATGGCGTTAGCCTTCTGGTTCTCGTAGAACTCGATATCGGCGTGCTTCACCTCGGTCGAGAAAAGCGTCATCATGTCGGCGCTAAACGTTTTAGGGATAACGACGGCAGCGTAGTACGCGCCCGACTTGACGCCATCGATGGCCTTATCGCGATCGTTGAGCACAACCCAGTCGAAGTTCTCGTTGCCGCGCAGGGTGGCGGTTACGTTTTCGCCCACGTTGACCTCGACGGGAATCAGATCGCTCTCGTAACCCTCATCAGTGTTGACCACGGCGATCTTAAGGTTGCCGGTGTTGCCGTACGGATCCCAGCTTCCGGCGATGTTAAACCATGCATAGAGACATGGCACGATGATCAGGCCCATCACGACGACCATGCCGATCACGGAGCGAGACACGTTTTGGACATCGCGCTTAAACAGGTGCAGGATGTTTTTCATTTATGCCTCACCTCCTTTAGAGTGCTTGCCAAGCGAGGTGGTGTCCCCGTCGTTTCCGTTTACGTTGTCAGCGCCGTCGGCATCTTGAGCCTTACGATGCGCACCGATATGCGACAGACGGCTCGTAGGCTGTTCGCCTCCCTTGGCGCCACGCTCGCTGGCGTTGAGACCAAACATGCGACGGGCGGCAGGGATGGCAGCCGTGTGCTCGCGCATCTCGCGGCGAAGGTCCTCGTCCGAAAGCGCCGAGATACGCATCTGGGTATTGAGGCTCGCACGGATGTATTCGATGTTGATGAGCCAGCCGCAGATGGCGATAACCGAAATGATCCAGATAACGAGCAGGATGATCTTGCCGTTATTGTCGATATCGAGCACCGTCGAAAGCACAAAGAGCAGAGCCTGCACGCCTACCACGGCGGCAAAACCGCCCTTGATGTAGTACGGGTAGCGATGCTCAAACGCCACGGCATGATCGAGCAGCTCGCGACGGTACGAATCCGAATCGAGCATGACGCGCATGGCCGTGCGCAGCGAATAGCGCTGGCGCGGCAGGTCGTTGGACTCGCAGATCATGAGGCCCGTCGTGGAAAGCTGCTTGTCAAAGAGCAGGTTGAGGTTGAGCAGCAGCGGACGCAGCTGCAGACCGATAAAGAGTGCGATGGCAAGGAACACGCCCAGGATGCACAGGTTGAACAGGTAGTTGAACGAATACATGCCACCGACGGTCTCGCGCAGCAGGTTGATGCCATAGGTGAAGGGCAGCAGCGGATGCAGCCATTGGAAGAAGCCGGGCATCATCTCGATGGGATACATGCCCGACGAGCCGGGGATCTGCACAATGACGAGGATGACGCCAATGGCTTTACCGATATGCTTAAACGTGGTGGACAGCGCATAGATGATGTTGACGTAGGTGAACGAAATAGCGATGCCGCCCAGTACAAAGAGCAGCGGATTGACGCACTGAACGCCAATGACCAGGTCGCCCACCGTAACGATAATGGCCTGGAACGCGCCCAGGATCACCAGCAGCAGCCAGCGGCCAAAGTAGCCCTGACGCGCCGTAAAGCTACCGATGCCCTCGCGGTCGACCTCGAGTTTATAGATAGCGATGAGCACATAGCCGCCTACCCACAGCGCCAGATTGGTGTAGAAGGGCGCGATGCCCGAGCCAAAGCTCTTGACCGGATAGATTGACTTGGACGTCAGCTCAACCGGAGATGCCATGAAATCTGCCACGTCATTGACGTCGACGTCCATGAGGTCGGCTAACTCGCCCATAGACTCAGAGGTCTGCAGCGCCGCAATGTCATTGGCGGCGGTCGCGAGCTTGTCCTGAACCTTGGCAAGGGAGGCGTCGGTTTGGGACAGCGTGGTCTTTGCCTGCTTGAGCGTGGCGTCGAGCTGCGCCAGCGTGCCGCGCGCGCTCGCTATCGTGGGGGTCACACCCGACACAATGCCGGTCAAATCGCCCGAAACGGCGGCAAAGGAGTCAAGCGCGCTCGAAGCCTTCGGAAGTGCGTTCTGACCCAGATCGGTCTGAGCCTGACCGAGGTTAGCCGTACCGGTCTGAATTGCCGCGTTGAGTGCGTTGCTCGCGTTCGAGATTGCCGTAGCGTCGTTTGCCATGGCGCTCGACTGTGCAGAAAGGCCATCCTTGATGCTCTGCAGCTTCTGGTTTTGCTCGCGAAGCGAATCGATGGTCGATACAATGCGCGCGTCAATTTCCTCGGAACCTGTCGACGTGTCATTAACGAGAATCTCCAAGTGCCCGATAACGGCCTTATTGTGATCGATCGTCGCCTGGAGAGACTCGAGCGAGTTGTCGATGCGGGTGGTCGTAGATGTGACCGTACCCGTTAGCTTGCCAATCGCAGCGTTCGCGGAGGCTGACGTCTTGGTGAGTGCAAGGCTACCTTCCGAGAGTGCCTTGGAGAGCGAGGTGATAGAGTTGCCCGCCGTGGCGCGAGCCTCGCCCAGCAGGTCGTTGCCCTGGGAGATTGCCTGCGTCAGCGACGGTGCCTGACCTTGCAAGCCGGCAAGCGCCGCATCAGCCGAGGCGATAGCGCCACTCGTCTTATCGATGGCGGCATTCATATCGCCAATCGAATCGCGCACCTCACCCAAGGTGTCGGATGCCTCGGACACCGAACTTGTCAGCGAGTCCTGAGTCTGGGTTGCCTTGTCCTTTAAATCGACACCGGCATCCTTGGCGATACTGGCAACAGTCTCGCCCACCGTGGAGACAAACTCCGAGTTGATCTGCTCCTCGATGGTGTTGGCACCGGTATCGGTGACCTTGGGCGCAATGGCGCTCTTCTTCTCATTGACGTAATAGGTGAGCTTCGGCTGATGGTAATTGCCATCGAGCATCGAGACAAGATTGTCGGAGAAGTTCTTGGGGATTACGATCGCCGCGTAGTATTCCCCGCTCTCGACGCCCTCTTTGGCATCGGCAGCCGAGTCGACGAAGGTCCAGCCCAGCTGATCGTTTTCCTTGAGCTGGTCGACCACCTTATCGCCTGCATTGAGCTCGCCCACTAGGTCGTTCTGGGTGCCCTGATCGTTGTTGGCGATGGCGATTTTAATGCCCTGGGTATTTCCGTACGGATCCCAGTTGGCAACGATGTTGTACCAGGCATACAGCGAGGGAATGACGCACACGCCCAAGGTAACCACCAGGGCGACGGGGTTCATAAGCAGTCGCTTAATGTCGCGCTTAAATATCGCAAAGGAGACCTTTGCGTTAGATAGTTTGCTGCCGAGACTCACGCTTGGACCATCCATCCTGTCGTTGAATCAAATCGTACTATCAAAAACCATTGTACGTAGGCGCTTTAGCGTCTCGAAGCACAATGGTATTGAGTTTTGCGGGTAGCAATATACTACGAAGATTAGTTAACGTACAGTTGTACAGTATCTCAAATTTCAGCAGGTCGCAAAACCACAACCCGCACAAATTAACAATCCGAATAGTCATCGGGGGCGTTCTTAAACGACCAGTCAAACAAGAACGTCCCCAACGACTAATGGTGCAAGGAATGTCCCAAACTGCCGGCAGAAAAGGAACGTCCCCAAGTGCCACATTCCCCAACGACTAGTCATTTAAGAACGTCCCCAACGACTACCCATAACAACGCCGATGTTTTGGCGCGGACAGCGAAAGCCCGCCAGAGCGAGCAAGGTGCCTTGAAACAAGGCGGCATTGACCTTCTGGTCATGCCGCCGAAGTTGAAAGGCAGATTGCCGCTCTGGCGGGCTTGCAGCGTCGAGTGGTTACGCGGTTCGTAGAACCGCGTAACACCCTAGTTACATAAGTTCGCAGACAGCCGCCGCGAAGGCAACGGGGTCCTCAGGCAGAATGCCCTCGACCAGCAGAGCCTGGTCATAGAGCAGACCGGAGTACTGCTTGATCTTGTCGGCGTCGCCTGCCTTCTGGGCAGCGACAAGCTTGTCAAAGACCGGGTGCTTGGCGTTGAGCTCGAGCACGCGCTGGCTCTTGGGCATACCGTCGGGCGCGCCCTCGGGTCCCTTCTGGAGCACCTTCTCCATCTCGAGCGAAAGCGGACCCTCGGTGGTGATGCAAGCGGGGGCATCGGTCAGGCGCGCGGAGACGGCAACTTTCTCGACCTTGTCACCGAGCGCCTCCTTCATGGCGCTAAAGAGGTCCTCGTTTTCCTTGGTGGCGTCCTCGGCCTCCTTCTTCTCGTCCTCGGTCGCCAGATCAAGATCGCCAGTCGCGACGTTCTTGAGCTCCAGGTGACGATCCTCGACCTCGGGCTCGGCACCGTCGGCAACGGCCTTCTCGGCAGCCTCGCGGGCGGCGTCGTCCTCGTAGATCTTAGGCATATCGGCGGCAACGTACTCACGCATAGCCTGGAACGTGAACTCATCCACATCCTGCGTCAGCAACAGCACGTCATAGCCGCGCTCGAGCACGCCCTTTACCACGGGCATCTTGGCCAAGCGCTCACGCGAGTCGCCGGCGGCGTAGTAGATGGCCTTCTGATCCTCGGGCATACCCTTGGCATACTCGGCCAAGGTAATCATCTTCTGTTCCTTGGCAGACCAGAACAGCAGCAGGTCGGCGAGCTCATCGGCCTTCATGCCATAGCTCGAGTAGATGCCGTACTTAAGACCGCGGCCAAAGTTCTCAAAGAACTTCTCGTAGGCCTCGCGATCGTTGTCACGCATATCCTCAAGGTCGGCGGTGATCTTCTTTTCCACACGCTTGGCAATAGCCTTAAGCTGACGGTTCTGCTGCAGCGTCTCACGCGAGATGTTGAGCGACACGTCGGCAGAATCCACGACGCCACGGACAAAGTTGTAGTAGTCGGGCAGCAGGTCGTCGCACTTCTCCATAATCAGCACGTTAGAGCTGTAGAGCGCCAGGCCCTTCTCGTAGTCCTTGCTGTACAGATCGAACGGGGCGCGACCCGGCACAAACAGCAGCGCATCGTACTCAAGCGTGCCCTCGGCGTGGAAGCTGATAGTGCGCGCGGGATCGTCAAAGTCGTGGAATGTGGACTTGTAGAACTCGTCGTAGTCCTTCTGCTCGACATCGGAGCTGCGTTTCTTCCAGATCGGTGTCATGGAATTGACGGTCTCGAGCTCCTGGTAGTCCTCGTACTCGGGCGTGTAGTCATCGCCAGCATCCTCGGGCTTGGGCTTCTGGCGGCTCTTGGACACCATCATCTGTATCGGGTAGCGCACATAGTTGCTGTACTGCTGAATCAGGCTCTTGAGGCCCCACTCGGTCAGGAAGCGATCGTAGGTCTCGGCCTCGCCGTCGGCGTCGAGCTTCTCGTTCTCGCGCAGCGTCAGGATGACATCGGTGCCGTGCTCGGCGCGCTCGCCATCCTCGATGGTGTAGCCCTCAAGACCGTCGGACTCCCAAACGTGGGCGGTATCCTCGCCATAAGCGCGGCTGACAACCTTCACGTGGCTGGCGACCATAAAGGCGGAGTAGAAACCCACGCCAAACTGACCGATGATGTCGACATCGGAACCCTGCTGCTCGGCGTTCTCGGTCTTAAACTCCTCGGAGCCGGAATGGGCGATGGTGCCCAGATTGCGCTCGAGCTCCTCGGCGGTCATGCCAATGCCGTTATCCGAGATGGTAATGGTGCGGGCGTCTTTATCAAAGGAGACGCGAATAGCCAGGTCGCCCTGGTCGAGCTTGACGCTCGGGTCCTGCAGGCTCTTAAAGTTGAGCTTGTCGACGGCGTCGCTCGCGTTAGAGATAAGCTCGCGCAGGAAGATTTCCTTATTGGTGTAGATGGAGTTGATCATGAGGTCGAGCAGTTTTTTGCTCTCGGTCTTAAATTGACGCATGTGCAGTCCTTTCGCGCTACCCCCGTCCGCAAAAACGGCCCGGTTGCCCGAGCCGCATCGCAGACCTGCTATGTTCAGACTTAGATTTTATAACCCATTAGCGCGCATATATACATACGGAATCGAAAAACTGTATGTCCAAACGCTCTGATGCGCCAATTGCCAAGGAGTGTCCCCAACTGCCGGCAGAAAAGGAACGTCCCTATCTGCCACCCTCGACCCGTTTGGCCATCCAGGCATGGGGCTGGCCTTCATCCTCATAGTCCACCGGGGCAATCTGCGTGTAACCCGCCTTGGCATAGAGCGGCAGCACGTATTCCTGCGCGTGCAGCTTAATGAGCTTGGCGCCGGCATCACGCGCGGCGGTATCACTGGCCTCGACAATCTTGCTCGCCAAACCACGACGACGCATAGCCGGCAGCACGGCGACGCGCCCCATAATGTAGGTCTCCCCCGCTGCGACGCCTTCGTCCAAGTCGCACGCCGGCGACACCGGAGCCTCTGCGTCAGCCGCGCGCTCAAGCTCTTCGGGAAACACGCGCGAGCAACCGGCAAGCTCGCCGTCTACATAGAGCGTCACATGAATGCAGTTCGGATCCTCGTCGATAGCGTCAAACTCGTTCTCGTAGCCCTGCTCGTCCATAAAAACGACGCGGCGCACCAACGCCGCGTCATCAAAGCATCCCGTCTTAAGTTGGATATCCATGGCTGCCCTTTCATTCAATGCGAACGTTAGGGACAGATTTTAGCGAAAATGAGCTCCGCGCACGCTAAACTTCGCGCGAGCCTTCGCCAGGCAATCGTAATGACCCACGTTATGGGCATCGCTCGCGATGAAGCTGTACAGGTTCTGATCGAACAGGCGCTGTGCCGGCTTTTTCTCGCGACCAAAGCGACCGCCGGCAATAAAGTCCGCCGAAGCCTGCAGCTTGCAGCCCATATCGACCAGGCGCTCCGCCACGCTTACATCCTTTTGAACCGCACGATAGCGCTCAGGATGAGCGATGATCACCTGGTAGCCACGGCACTGCAAATCGTAAATCGTGTTCTCGTACTCTCTAAACGCATACGCATCGGCATGCGTCGAAAGCTCGAGCAGAAACTCGTTGGTCCCATCGAAATGCAAGTGATCCGCGGCATCGATACCAAGCTCAACGAGCTTTCGATGGTTGACCTCGAAGCCCATCTGGAGCGGAAAACCGTCAGCGTTATCGCGCAGCAGCTCAAAGGCATCCCACATCTTGTCGTAATCAAAATAGGGATCACGGCAGTGAGGAGTGCAAACGATTCTGGTTACACCGGCCCGCTTGGCAGCCTCGAGCATCGCCAAGCTCTCTTCGAGATCGGCGGCGCCGTCGTCTACACCCGGCAAGATATGGCAATGAATGTCACGCATAGGTCAGCCTTAATCAACTAAACGTTTGCTCGGTTGGTGAAGATGCCCTTTTTGGAAGTGCCCTGATCGGAGCCCTTCTTAACCTTCTTACCGTCCTTGGTGTAGTAAGAATAGTAGTACTCGCTGGTCTCGGTCTCACAGTAATTCATGACGGTACCGATGAGCTTGACCTTCTCGGACTTCTTAAGCTGACCGATGGCGTTGAGCGCCTCCTCGCGCTTGGTGAAATCCTCACGCACGACAAAAAGCGCACCGTCGGTCAGACTTGCGATCTCGGCAGCATCGATGAAGGTGCCGACCGGGGGAGCATCGAAGATGACGTACTGGAACTTGGCGGACAGTGCCTTTACCAGCTTGGCAAAGCGATGGGAGACGATGATGTCGGCAGGATTGGGAATGTGCGGCTCGGCATCGAGGAAGTAGAAGTTCTTCTGACCCGTCTCGACAATCGCCTGGTCGATAGAAACCTGCTCGGACAGGACTGCATAGAGTCCGCCGCGGGAGCGGACGCCGAGCATATCGGCAAGGGACCTGCGACGCATATCAGCCTCGACCAGCAGGACACTCTTGCCGCTCGTGGCGATTGCCTGAGCAAGGTTAATGGAAACCGTAGACTTGCCCTCGTTGGGAATCGAGGAGGTAACGGTGATGGTGCGAATGGGGTCATCCACGCTCGCAAAGCGGATGTTGGCCAGAAGGGTCTTGGCGGCATTCTGCACAACGAGCTTATCGGTGTTCTTTGCCTTAGCCATGCCTATTTACCACCTTTCATAGCCGGAATTCGGCCAACAACGGGAATACCCAGGAGCTCTTCTGCCTCTTCGGCACCGCGGATGCGGGTATTGAGCATGTCTGCCAAAACGACATAGGCAACTGCGATAAAGATACCGGCGAGGAACGCGACGGCAATATACAGCGTGCGCTTGGGGCCGCTGGGGGCTTCGGGGGTCTTAGCCTCGTCGATAACGTTGATGCTCTGGGCAGCGCCGACGTTCTGAGCGACCGTACTCACCGAGCTGGCAATGGCCTTTGCGACCTCAGCCGTCTCCTTGGCATCGGTGCCGGTAACCGAAAGCGTAATGACACGCGTGGTGGTCTCGGAGGAAACAGACACCTTGTAGTCATCCAGATCGGTAAGGCCCAGTTCTTTGGCGGCGCCGCTCTTAACGCTATCGCTATCCAGCAGCGTGGCGATATCGTTGGAAAGCATCTGGCTCGCCGAGAGATCGTTGTAGCTCATCTGACCGCTATCGTCGGTCTTGGCGAGAATGTACATGCTCGTCGTCGCGGTATAGGTGTTGTCCATCGCAACGAAGGACACGATGCCCATGGCGATCGCGCAGACCACCGGAAGGGTGATGACCAGCTTGAGGTGCTTCTTCAGCAGCTGGAACAGTTCGAGAAGGGTCATGCAGCTTGCCTTTCATTTCCCCAGTTCGGATTGACAAAACTGTCCGTATGTTATCGCATCTTTTTACCGAGACCAAACTCTATACATAAGAAACAGGCTCTCCTGTAAAAATGTCGGAATCAATCGTAAAATTGCGCAACAACGCCGCACCCGAAAGTCAAATGCGGCGTCTACATCAATATCTATGTTGTATCGCTATGCGAATGGCTCGTCCTGCTGTATGGGAAACGTCACCGTGATGGTGGTTCCCACGCCCAACTCACTCGACAGATCGAGCGTGGCGTGATGATACAGGGCCGCATGCTTGACAATGGCAAGCCCCAGGCCGGTTCCGCCGCGTGCCTTGGACCTACTCTTGTCCACGCGATAGAACCGCTCAAATACCTTGCCCTGTTCTTCAGGCGCGATACCGATTCCCGTGTCGGCGACAGCGAGGAACGGATGGTCTTCGTCGTTGGTGCCGCACTGCAACGTAACCGTACCGCCGGGTCGATTGTAGCGGATGGCGTTGCTTGCCAGATTATAGATGAGCTCGTCGATCAAGCGCGACACGCCTTCGATGACCACAGGCTTGGTCTCATGACTTATCGTCACATTCGCTTGACGGGCGACCTGTTCAAGACGCTGCTCAACCGCGTAGATCGCACGCGAGAGCTCAATAGGCTCCGTGGAACCAATGGGCACTGTCTCGCCTTCAGTCGCACGTTCGGCCTCGTCCAAGTTAGACAGCGTAAGGATGTCGTTGACAAGCGCTGCCAAGCGGCCCGCCTCACGATAGATGCGACCGCCAAAGTTGCGCAGGTCGTCCTCGCCCTCGACCATGCCATTTGCGATGAGCTCGGCATAGCCCGAAATCGCCGTAAGCGGCGTCTTGAGCTCATGGGTGATATTCGCCGTGAACTCGCGGCGCATACGGTCGTTGTCCGCTAGCACCGCCATTTGGCGCTTGAGTTCCTGGCGCTGCGACTCGATGCGCTCAAGCATGGGAACCATCTCGGCATAGGCGTGCTCATAGCTACGGCGTGGGTGATCCAAATCCACCTCTTGTAACGGCGCGATGATGGCACGGGACTCACGGCGCGCCATAAAAAACGAGAGTACTGCACCCGCTGCTGCGATAAGCAGCATCGGCGCCAGCATCGACAGCAAAATCGCCGCAACGCCAGGCTGGGCCTGCGCCAAGCGAACGACCTGGCCGTTATCAAGGGTGACGGCGCGATACAGCATAATCTCGTCGAGTGTAGAGCTTGCGCGCTCCGCGGAACCCGAACCACTCTCAAAGGCCTCGATGACCTCGGGGCGATCGCCATGGTTGGGCAGTGTGGAAGGCGACGCCTCGTTGTCGTAGGCAACAGATCCGTCCTTATTGATCAGCGTGATACGAAGATCCTCGCGATCGAGGCTTCGCAAGAACGGAATGGGCTCCTGCTGCTCGTCGAGGGCGGCAGCAATGAGCTCAGTTTCCTGCGCCAGATTGGCACTCGTGGCATCCGCCAAAGTGTTTTGCACAAAGAACGCACCCAGCACCGTAAACGCCACGATAACCGCCATGGCGCAGACAAAGATCGTCACAAAAACGCGGTGCGACAGCGTATGTTTTCCCTGGGGGGCGAAGACCACGGGTTACTCCCCCGATGCGGTGGACGCGGTGTCGTCACCTTCGGCACCATCACCGGCAGAAGGCTCGGCCAGGCGATAACCCACGCCGCGCACGGTCTCGATGGCGCTGGCATGCTCGCCCAGTTTTTGGCGAAGCGTCTGCACGTGCACGTCAACGGTGCGCGAACCGCCGTCGAAGTCCCAGCCCCACACGCTCTGCAGCAACGACTCGCGGGTAAAGACCACGCCGGGCTTGCGCATGAGGTACTCGAGCAGGTCGAACTCGCGCAGGGTGAGCTTAAGCGGCTCGCCGGCAACGGTCACCTCGCGATGGCTGGGCGAGAGCACGATGTCCCCCACGCTGAGCACATCGCTCGCCTGCTTGACCATGCCGCCGCGACGCAGCAGTGCGCGGCAGCGGCTCGCAAGCTCCATGAGCGAAAACGGCTTAGTCAGGTAATCGTCGGCACCGCCATCGAGCGCCATCACCTTGTCGAGCTCGGTGTCCTTGGCGGTAAGCATCATGATGGGCACCGTCGCCGTCAGGCGATCGGCACGCAGGCGGCGCATAATCGCCAAGCCATCGGTGTCGGGCAGCATGATATCGAGCAGCACAGCATCGGGCACCCGTCGCGCCACGGCAGCTTTAAACTCGCCATCGCACGAAAAGCCCTCGGCCTCGATTCCCTGCTTGCGCAGCGCGTAGACCGTCAAATCCCTGATGTTGTCATCGTCCTCGACGTAATAGATCATGTTGAACCCCTTTGCGGCCGATATGACCGCATCTTAACCCTAAAAGCACCTGTAAAAGACAGCGTCAGCCAAAACGCCCCGTCAAATAATCCGCCGTGCGCGGATCGGACGGATTTTTGAAGAGTTGCGCGGTAGGCGCGTGCTCCACCAGCTCACCCAGCAAAAAGAACGCAACCGAATCGGAAATACGCGCGGCCTGCTGCATGTTGTGCGTCACGACCACCAGCGTGCAGGTTTCCTTGAGCTCGCAGGCAAGCTGCTCCACCACGAGCGTCGACACGGGGTCGAGCGCCGAGGTCGGCTCGTCCATCAGCAGAATGTCGGGCTGCACGGCAAGTGCGCGGGCGATGCACAGGCGCTGCTGCTGTCCACCCGAAAGACCCAGGCCCGACTCCTTGAGCTTGTCCTTGACCTCGTCCCACAGGGCAGCGCGACACAGGGAGTCCTCGACCAGCTCATCGAGCACGGCGCGCTCGCGCACACCCATACCGCGAGGACCGTAGGCGACGTTGTCGTAGATGCTCATGGGAAACGGGTTGGGGCGCTGGAACACCATGCCCACGCGCTGGCGCAAACGGCAGATGTCGTAATCGCCCAGGATATCTTGACCATCGAGCGCGATCTTGCCCTCGATGCGGCAATCCTTGATGCCGTCGTTCATGCGGTTAAAGCAGCGCAGCAACGTGGACTTTCCGCAGCCCGAAGGCCCGATGAACGAGGTGATCTGCTTGTCGCGGATCTTGATATTCACGTCCTTGAGCGCATGGTGGTCGCCATAGAACAGGTCGAGGCCCTCGACATCGATGCGCGTCGGCGAGGCGGCAAGATCCTCTGCCGTGGGGCGAGTCGCATCCCCAACCTCGCGCTCATGCGCGGCCTCGGCCTGCGCTTCCATGAGTTCTTCAAGCTCCGTGGGCTCCACAGCCGCAGCAGCCGTCATACCGCATACCTCCATATCGATATCAATTCAGCAGTATCGATAGTAGGAATCGCGGCTCATACGCACGTGAGCACATTGTCAAGTGTTTGTAAGGGCACGCTGGCTATGCGGCGGGCAGCTCGATGGTGAATATCGTGTGTTCGGGCGTCGATTCACATGCAACGGTACCGCCGTGTGCCGCGATGATCTCCTTGGCAATAGCAAGGCCCAGACCGGCGCCACCGCGATTGGTTGCACGCGCCGCATCCAGGCGATAGAACTTCTCAAAGATCACCTTGAGCTTTGCCGCAGGGATCGGATCGCCCTGGTTTATAAATCGTACGCGCACGCCGCCATCGTCTTGGCGCCTGGCCTCAATCGTGATCATCGAGCCTTCATAGCTATAGGCAACGGCGTTTTTCATGATGTTGTTGAATACGCGAGCCATCTTGTCGCCGTCCACGAGTACCGTCAGGTCCTCGCAGATATCAACTTGGGCTTCCTTGTGCTGTTCGTTGAGAATGGGATAGAACTCGTCGGCCACCTGCGCCAGCAATAGCCCCAAATCGACGTAGGCGCGGGTAAGCACGATATCGTGGAAATCGAAACGCGTGATGTCAAAGAACTCCTCGATGAGCGCGTCGAGCCGATGGGCCTTGTCGAGCGCCACGCCCGTAAAGCGTGCACGCTGCTCAAGCGGCAAATCGGGAGCCTCCTGCAGGAGCGAAAGATAGCCCACCACGCTGGCGAGCGGCGTGCGCAGGTCGTGCGCCAGGTACGTAACCAGGTCATCTTTGCGATGCGATTCGTCGCGCAGGGCCTGTTGAACCTTACGCTCGCAATCGCGCGCCCGATTGAGCGCGCCCTCGACCTCGAGAAAGTCGCCGTCGATGGTATCCCACGTGTCGGGGCTATCGATCAGACGGTCCTGAATACGGGCGGCGATCACGCGGTCGGCATGCCGCTCGCCCTGCTCATAACCCTGGTAATACAGGGCGCGTCCGCAAAAGAACAGGACGCACACGGCAAGCGCCAGCACAAAGCCGAGCATGTTGAATACAAAGGCGGCGTCAAAGAACACGGGCTCGCCAATACCGCCAAGCGCCATGGCCCCGATCGCCAGCGCAATCGTCCACGCGGCACCGCCGATTACCACGCAGCGGCGAACGATTTCAAATCGATCGATCAGCAAGAAGCCAATAAGCAGAACTGCCAGGATGCCAACGATATTGTCAATGCCAATGAGTAGCAGACTCAGCGAAAAGAGCAGCACCGTCGCAAGCGCGCGATTGTCGACGACCGCCCTTATGTATTCAAAGAGTCGATCGGGCACCTCGAATACCCGCCTATCGTCTTTTGTCATATCCACTTCCCCACCACCAAAGGCGTTATTCGATTATGTAGCCGACGCCCCAGACGTTTTTGATAAAGCGCGGCTTTTGAGCATCGTCGCCGATCTTTTCGCGCAGATGGCGGATGTGCACCATCACCGTATTGTTGGAGCCGGGCATAAAATCCTCGTTCCACACCGCGCGGAACAGATCCTCCACGGCTACCACGCTGCCGCGATGCTCAACCAGATACAGCAAGATGGAATACTCGATGGGCGTGAGGCGTACCGGTGCACCGTCCACCGTTACGGAACGAGCATCGCGGTTGATCTCCAGGCCGTCGAGCTGGATGGTCGGCGACTCGGCCGCCTGCGAGCGGCTACCGTAGCTGGTGTAGCGGCGAAGCTGAGCGTGCACGCGCGCGATGAGCTCCAGCGGACGGAACGGCTTAACCACGTAATCGTCCGCGCCAAGCGAAAGGCCCTCGATCTTGTCTTGCTGGGCATCGCGCGCCGTCAGCATGATCACAGGATAGGTATGGCTGAAACGGATCGTACGCAGTAGCTCAAAGCCATCGATATCGGGCAGCATGACATCCAACAGTGCCAGATCGAACTCCTGCTCCAGGATTGCCTTGGCAGCATCGGCCCCGCTATAGGCAATCTGGACATCAAAGCCCTCTTTTGTAAGGTAGATACCAACCAAGTCGGCGATGGCCTTCTCGTCATCAACTACCAAAATGCGCTCGTTCATGCGTGCTCCTCTCGCGCTCCATTATGCCCGAGGCGACGCACGCCACACACAACAAGCGTGGGTGATTAAGTCGGCCTTAAGCACCCTTGTGCCCGTTCGGGCGCGGATGTGGGCCACGCACGCACGCGATGATCGCCGACGCCGGCAAACGATATACTCTAGTTCCAGAAGAGACCATCCCGTCGAAAGCGAAATCCGTGAAGTCCCTCACCTCTTTTGCAAAGCGCTCAGCCCAGCTTGCCGCCGGCTTTGTCTGCGCTATCGCCCTTGCCGCTGGCGTGCCCACCGTCGCCGGCGCCCAAGTACTCACGACCGACAATGTTTGCGGCAAAACCGCCGATGCGCGCGGCATCACGGCCGAAAACCTGCCCGATATCGATGCGACCAATGCCCTCGTCATGGGCAAAGACGGCACCGTCTACTATGCCCGCGGCGCCGATGAGCAGGTCAAGATTGCCTCGATCACCAAGGTCATGACCGCAATCCTAACCGTCGAGAATTGCAAGATGGACGAGAAGGCCACGGTGAGCAACGCCGCAGCCACCGTGGGCAATTCAACAGCCGGCCTACTCGAAGGCGACGAGCTCACCGTGAAGCAGGCACTGCGCGGCCTGATGATTCCCTCGGGCAACGACGCCGCCATCGTGCTCGCCGAATATGTGGGCAAGAAGATCGACCCTAAGACCAAAGACGCCGAGGCAACATTTGTGAAAGCCATGAACGAGCGCGCTAAGAAGCTCGGTTGCACCGGCACGCTTTTTGAAAACCCGCATGGTCTGGACTTTGATGAGTGGGCTGGTGATATGCACTCAACCGCACACGACGTAGCGCTGATGATGCAGGAGGCCATGAAAAACGACACGATCCGCGAGGTCGTAGCGAGCGAAGATTCCTGGATCGAGGTCACGGGCGCCGACGGCACCGACCATTCGCATTCCATGGACACGCATAACTATTTGCTAGGCCAAGATGGCAACATCGGTGGCAAGACCGGCACCACCGATGATGCAGGCTATTGCTTTACGGGTGCCTACAACCGCGATGGCGACGAGATCTACACCGTCGTTTTGAACTCCACCACCACCGACCAGCGCTTTACCGATACCGCAACCCTTGCCAATTGGTACTACGGTCACAAGGTGACGGTCGCAATCGCCAACACGCAGGAAAAGACCGCCAACGGCAACCCACTTATGGCGCGCATTGGCCAAACCGACTGGACGGATAAGACGATCGACGCCACGCTCGCCGATCCTACGGCGCAAGCGACCGTGTTTTCCCTTGCCGGCGAGGTGACCGAAAAGGTTAGCTACGACGATCTTTCGGGCACGGTGCATGTGGGCGACAAGGTGGGCAGCGTTACGCTCAAGCAGGATGGCACCAAGATCGCCGTCATGGACCTGGTTGCCGACGAGGAAGGCGCAGGGCCGAATCCCATTGAGTGGCTACTCGTGAAGCTCGATCGCTTGGGCCGCCGCATCGACAACCGCCCGCTCACGACAGAAAGCGAGACCGTCGCCAAGGCGCCCGAGGTGTAGTGCGCAAGAATAATAAGCCCACTGAAGGGAGGCGTCCGAAAGGATGCCTCTTTTTTTGAGGGTTCGAATCCCCAGATGCCATTCTTGATAATAAAAAGGGCCCCAAATGGGACCCTTCTTCAAATTCGTACTGGCGGAGAGCTGGGGATGTCCGGGCATGCTGCGCATGCCCTCCGGCTTCAAAACCTGGCGGCTTTTCGCCCACGGGCTACAAACGCTTTCGCGTTTGCTTAACGCCCGTGCCCTCTCGGGTTCGAATCCCCAGCCTCCTTTCTCCGCACAAAAAAGGGCCCCAAATGGGACCCTTCTTTCAAGTCATACTGGCGGAGAGCTGGGGATTCGAACCCCAGATGCCCTTTTGGGGCATACTCGCTTAGCAGGCGAGCACCTTCGGCCTCTCGGTCAGCTCTCCGTAACAGCCGTTCTATAGTAACCAAACAGTCGAAGTTGGGCAAGAGGGAATTTTCTAATTGCCCAGCGGCCTTTCCTCCTTGCAGTTTTCGCCCCTACCCCAGCGAGCGGTTGAGGGAGCCGAGCTCGTCGTTGCCCATGGTACGCCACATTTGGAAGATACAACCGCGCGCCAGGAAAAAGAAGCCGTTATCGACCAGCTGCACGGCGGCATCCGCAAGCTGGTTGGCCACCGCGGGCACGGGCGGCAATTCGAGTCCAGCCCTGCGGATGGTCTCGACCGCTTCCTCGAACGTCGGAGGCTCGCTGACACCCATCTCGTTCATAAGGCCCTGCATTTCTTCCAGCGCGCTGCTGCCCGACTCCTCGCCGCGCGGCACCAGACGGTAACAAGCCAGCGCCAGGTCGAGCTGATCGCAATTCCAATAGGCAAACGCCAAGCGATAGAACAGGTAGCCGATTGCAGAACGATCGCTGGCAATACGTAGGCCGTGGCGCGCCACCTCGATAATCTCGTCAAAGCGCTCCAGACGCGCGAGCACGTTGATGAGCGCAAAGTGCGACTGCATGGACGAGCGCGCCAGATCGTAAAGATGGCGCACCTCGGGCAGTGCTCGTTCAAAGTCCTCTTGCTCGGCGTAAAAACTGCAAATCTCGTGCTGGGCAAAGTACAGCGCATCGGGCGCACGAAGGATTCGCACAGAGCGGTCTTCTTCCAACACCGGTAGCACCATGCGCACCAGCTGATTATCGCAAAACTGCGTTTGAACCGGACCTGTCGCCAAAAGCTCGGCGACGGCGCACTTAGCCTCCAACTCCTCGACAAGACGGGAAAAGCCTTCAAAAGCACCTGTACGGTCGACTTTTGCCTGCTCGCGCAATTCAACAACACGGGCCACGTATGGGTCGTCGTCCTCTTCCATGACCTCCAACTCGTCAGCCGTATCGGCAAGCAGCAGATCGCGCAGCGCCGGCGGCAGCATGCGATGGTCATCACGCGGACGAGCATGAACCTCCGCAGGTTCAATCGTCTCCGGAGCGGTTGACTCATATGCCTCAAGCACACGCTTGCACGGCATATCGTCCATGTCCATGCTCTCAAGATCCTTGGCGACAGGCACGCAATCGGCCAGATAGGCCGCGCGCCCAAAGAAATACGTTGCAACAACGCGCTCGCCCTGCTCACTGTCGGGAGCAGCAATCTGCACATAGCAGCGCGTGATGCAGGTGCCCGCGGCAAAACACGCTGCTGCAAGCGTGAGTGCCACGCGCGCATCGTGCTCCGCGGCCCAGATCGCACGCGCGTCCTCGTCCAACTCGCGCCAGGCGTCATCTTGAGCGTCGTATTCACGTTGCGGCATGGCATCAACGACAGACTGCCCAAACCGAACGAGCATGATCCCCTCGGCAACGTTTGCCCGATAGGTATAGTCGAGCCGCGTGACCACGTTAAGTGCCTCGACAATACGCGCGAAGCGGGTACGCACATCCCACTCACCGCCCGGCTGACAAGCCACCGTTCCCGGTTTGGACCACGGGTTGTCGCTCGAGGTTGTATCGAGCAGTCGGGGAACATCGTTGGTCGTCTTGGCGATATGCCACGAATCAAAGAGCGCACAGCCTTCAAGGCTCGGCGACGAGGCCGCGGGGGCCAATCCAGCCCCAATGCGCTCAAGGATGCCGGAGAGGCGGTTGAGACGGCACTCGATGGCGAGCAGCGTGTCAATCTCGTCCTGGTCTAGCAGGCTTCGATCAAAATTGAGATAGAAAAGCTTTGAGCGATCGATGCGAGCCAGGCTCATCTCGGACTTAGCGGCGATGGTGCGCAAGCGGGGCAAGTCAATTTCACTCATAAGGGCGGCGGCATAGCGCTCGATACCGCTCGGGTTCTCGGCATGGTCAACGCGGTAGAGCAGCGTCTCGATAGCGTCAGGTAGCGGTGCCGTGTTAAAGCCCAAAAACACCTCGACCGGCTCGGGCAACTTTACGAGCTTGATCTTGTCGATAACATTTTGCATACCCTCGTCGAGTCCGCCGGCGTCCGCCGTGCTCGCAATGGCATTTTCGGAGTCAGCGAATATCACATAGCGCAGGAACATCGATGCCATGAACTCGCCGTAAGGAAGGGAGCGGGTCGAATTCCATGTCTCGTGGTCGGACTGCTCGCGCATGGGGCCTTCGGGAGAGCCGACGGTTCGCGCGCACGCGCGCATTGTGCCGTTGGCTCCCCGAACCACAATCTCACCAATACCGGAGTCCGACTCGTCAAGGACCAGTTCCATGTCGGGATCGTTGGGCAGCGGAGTCTCGCTAACGGGGCGGTCCACCTTGTACACCTCGCCCGAAACGCTTACGTAACCCAAAAGCGACACATGACTTTTGCCAACGAATTCGACGACATAGCAAGATTCATGCTGATCCTCGCCAAAGAGTTTCCAGACCACGCCATATGAGCGTCCCGCAGGCTGCTCGGGCATCGCCGGAAAGCGCTTTTTGGGATCGAGAAACCTGAGCTTGTATGTCGGACGCTCTGCCACGAAGTATCACCCTGATCGGTCGCTTGAAGAAGGAGTGGTCGCGAATAAGTCGCGACATCTACTCGGAATCTTACACGAGTCGACAGGAAATCGTCCGCTTTACGCCCGCGCCTCGACCGAGGTTCGAATCCATGCGGTGTTTACGTAAAAGAAAAGCCCCCGTTGCCGGGAGCTTTAATCTCAAATGGTGCGGCGTATAGGATTCGAACCTATGACGTTCTGATTCGTAGTCAGACCCTCTATCCAGCTGAGGTAACGCCGCGACTTGTTGATTATTATGCACAGAGACTGAATAATGGTCAAGCATTTTTTCAAAAAAAGTTATCGAATTTGATTTTTAATCATTTGGAGGGCTTGGCGCGATCTTCGACGCATCGCGATATAAGAAAAGCCCCCGTCGCCGGGAGCTTTAAAGTCAATTGGTGCGGCGTATAGGATTCGAACCTATGACGTTCTGATTCGTAGTCAGACCCTCTATCCAGCTGAGGTAACGCCGCAACGCACGGATTATTATGCACGCGAGCCCCCGATGGGTCAAGCGACAATTAGAAAAAAATTTTACGGAGTGATAATTAAGTTGTTCGTGCCTCGACCGAGGTTCGAATCCATGCGGTGCTGCCATAAAAGAAAAGCCCCCGTTGCCGGAGGCTTTCAATTTCAATTGGTGCGGCGTATAGGATTCCGCGCATCCGCTTCGCGGATCCGCACCGGCTTCGCCCGCCTGCCGGCGGACTCGCCCGCTCGCTACCGGACGCTCCGCGTCCGCTTCACGCTCGCGCCTCGACCGAGGTTCGAATCCATGCGGCGACTGCCTAAAAGAAAAGCCCCCGTTGCCGGAGGCTTTCAATTTCAATTGGTGCGGCGTATAGGATTCCGCGCATCCGCTTCGCGGATCCGCACCGGCTTCGCCCGCCTGCCGGCGGACTCGCCCGCTCGCTACCGGACGCTCCGCGTCCGCTTCACGCTCGCGCCTCGACCGAGGTTCGAATCCATGCGGCGACTGCCTAAAAGAAAAGCCCCCGTTGCCGGAGGCTTTCAATTTCAATTGGTGCGGCGTATAGGATTCGAACCTATGACGTTCTGATTCGTAGTCAGACCCTCTATCCAGCTGAGGTAACGCCGCAGCGCAAGACATATAAAACCACTTTAGCTTATTGGAGTCAAGCACAATTTCAAACTTTTTTGTGGAACGCAGTCTTGTCATGCTGCTCCGCATATACCGTCGTTCCCCGTACGATCGATTGGCTTTTCGATCACGTCAAACTTAGCATCAAGTTCCCTCAGGAGCGATCTCACCCGCTGGGCACAATCATAATCGGCAAACGAGATACTCAACATGCGAGCAACCTGGTTAGATGTCCGGACCCCATAGAAATGCTCCAGGGCCACAAGCCCCTCGTGCGCCACAAACGTCTCAACCACATGAGGCGACTCCTCAAAGCACCATTGGGTCAACGGACCCCCGCTCGTCTGTCGAACCACCAGGCCACCCATGCCAGACGGCTCACACGTTACAAGCAGGTACTCCCCGCCCTCGTCGCTCTCAAACAAAACCACCCGATCATCAAACAGCTCCATCGCGTCCCCTTTCTCTCGCTCTTATTTAGCAAAAGCATAGCAGGTAGATTGCTGTATACAGAACAGTTGTTCGTGTGTTTTCTATTGAGCTGTCCGCACGGCATGGTATGGACCTGCGCACGAAATAGGGCGCCCCCGAAGGAGCGCCCTTGCATATCGCCTATGCAGCCAAGTTACGCGACCGGCTCGATCTTCTCGAGGCCGCCCATGTAGGGACGCAGGACCTCGGGGATCGTGATGGTGCCGTCGGCGTTCTGGTAGTTCTCCAGAATGGCAGCCATGGTACGGCCAGCCGGCAGGCCGGAACCGTTGAGGGTGTGCAGATAGCGCGAACCCTTGAAGTTCTCGGGGTCGCGATACTTGATGTTGGCGCGGCGAGCCTGGAAGTCACCGCAGTTGGAGCAGGAGCTGATCTCCTTGTAGGCGTTGTAGCTCGGCAGCCAGACCTCGATGTCGTAGGTCTGACGGGCAGAGAAGCCCAAGTCGCCGGTGCACAGGCTAATCACGCGATACGGAAGGCCCAGCTGCTGCAGCAGGTACTCGGCCTCGGCGGTCATGCTCTCGAGCTCCTCGTCGGACTCCTCCGGCTTAGCGAACTTGACCATCTCGACCTTGTCGAACTCGTGCTGACGGATGATGCCACGGGTATCGCGACCGGCGGAACCGGCCTCCTCGCGGAAGCAGGGGGTGAAGGCGGTGTAGCGGCGCGGCAGGGTGTCGGCGTCGAGGACCTCACCGGCGTGCAGGTTGGTGAGCACGACCTCGGCGGTGGGGATCAGGAAGTTGTCGCCCGAGACGTGATAGGCGTCGTCCTCGAACTTGGGCAGCTGGCCCGTGCCGAACATGGTCTGACGCTTGACGACGATGGGCGGCCACCACTCCTTAAAACCACGGCTGGTGTGCGTATCGAGGAAGAAGTTGATGAGGGCGCGCTCAAGACGGGCGCCGGCGCCACCGAGAACGGTGAAGCGGCTGCCGGAGAGCTTGTTGCCGCGCTCGAAGTCAAGGATGTCGAGGTCGGTGCCCAGATCCCAGTGCGGCTTAAAGTCGAAGTCGAACTCGCGCGGGGTGCCCCAACGACGGCGCTCGATGTTCTCGTCCTCGTCCTTGCCGTACGGCGTGGCCTCGCAGGGAATGTTGGGCAGGT
The DNA here is from genome assembly GCF_003468085.1 of Collinsella sp. AM41-2BH. Classification (NCBI taxonomy): domain Bacteria; kingdom Bacillati; phylum Actinomycetota; class Coriobacteriia; order Coriobacteriales; family Coriobacteriaceae; genus Collinsella; species Collinsella sp. AM41-2BH. Next base: position 37,678 of record NZ_QSGH01000004.1, on the reverse strand, counting down.
GAGCCATGAAGTCGTACTGCTCCTGCTCGAGGGCGGTGCGGCGCTCGGCCAGACCGTCAATCTTCTCGTTGACGGCGCGCACGGCCTCCTTGGCGGCCTCGGCCTCGTCCTTCTTGCCCTCCTTCATCAGGGCGCCGATCTTCTTGGACTCGGCATTGCGCGTGGCTTGAAGTTCCTCAACCTCGGTGATGACGGCACGACGCTCGTCGTCGAGCTCAAAGAACTTCTCGCGATCCCAAGACGTCTGGCGGTTAGCCATGGCGACATCGATGGCATCGGGGTTCTCGCGAACAAACTTGATATCAAGCATTAGATCCTCCGGCGATATACATTCCATTTAGGTTGCAACCTTGTACATGTATGGGCAAGTATATACTTATGAGCGTTTACGACCCAACTCAACTACGCAAGAAGGCACCCAATGGACGCAGTTTTTTCCTTTTTGTTTGGCACCCGCACCGGTTTTGCCATCCTTTTCGCCGGCGGCATCCTGCTGTTTGCGATTATTGCCTTTGTAATGGAGAAGCGCACCCATAAGATGTATGTCGACCGCGGCCCCAAGTCCGAGGACGAAGAAGACAGCTTCTGGGACTAACCTGCCAAAAAGGGACAGGTTTATTTTGGTCGGTTTTATCTGGGCAAACGCAAGTGCCCCGCAACTGGAATTGAGCCAGTTGCGGGGCACTTTTCGCTAAAAGGACAAAACCGCAGGAAAAACCTGCCAAAATAAACTGTCCCTTTTTTGGTCGGTTTTACTGGAGGGTTGCGTCGATTGCCTTGACCAGGGCGCTGCGCATGCCGGCGTCCTCGAGTGCAACGACGCCCTTGATGGTGGCACCGCCGGGCGAGCATACGGCATCCTTCATCGCCGCAGGATGCTGGCCAGTTGCAAGCTGCAGCTTTGCCGTACCCAGCACCATCTGGCTCACAATGCGATAAGCATCCGCACGCGGGATACCGTGCTTGACCGCCGCATCGCCCAGGGCCTCGATTGCCATGGCGACAAACGCCGGAGCGCAACCACCCACCGTGCCGCCCACAAACAGCAGGCTTGTGTCGAGCTCGACGACAGCGCCAAGCTTACCGAGCAGGTCGAGCACCACAGCACGCTGCTCGTCGTTAAGCGTCGAAGCCTTCTCGCAGGCGATGACGCCCTCGCCCACCGAAACCGGCGTGTTGGGCACCGTCGAGATATGCGCGACGCCCGGCAGGACCTGCTCCCACTTGGCACTGTCCCAGGTCCAGGCAACCGACAGAACGACCTTTTTGGCAAGAGCATCCTTGAGCGGGGCGAATACCTTCTCGATCATGTACGGTTTGACCGCAGCGACCACGATATCGGATGCGGCGACAACCTCGGCGGCATCGTGGCAGGCGACCATGCCGCGCACCTCGCAACGCTCGACCAAAGCATCGTAGCGGCCTGCGCAGGCGCACATGTCGCCCGCGGCCACGCCGGCGGCAATCCAGCCATCGGCCATAGCACTCGCCATATTGCCAAAACCGACAAATCCGATCTTCATATCACACAGTCCTCTCAGATGCGTTCCTCAAAAACGAAAGTCATTGTCCCACGCTATTGTTTCGTATTGCCGACCTACTTGTGATACGGCTCGCCACGGCTAATCTTGCAGGCGCGGTAGATCTGCTCCAGCAGCACCACGCGCGCCAGGTTGTGCGGCAAGGTAATGCGCCCAAAGCTGAGCATCTCGTCGGCGCGGGCGCGCACCTCATCACTCACGCCGTCCGAACCGCCGATTACAAAGGCAATGTCGCTGCTACCTCGCAGCATAAGATCGTCGAGCCTCGCCGAGAGCTCCTCACTCGAACGCTCCTTGCCCTCAATGGCCAGCAAGATCACATGCGCTCGAGACGGCAAGGCAGCAAGAATCGCCGCTCCCTCCTTGTCACGCGCAGCATCCACACCGCCCGCCTTAGCCGGGTCGATATCGGCCACCTCGCGGATATCCACCTTGGCATAGGCACCCAGACGCTTGGTGTACTCAGCGCACGCGTCCTTCCAAAAGCGCTCCTTGAGCTTACCAACACAAACGACGGTGTATTTCACGCGCGCCTACTCCTTCGAATCGTTTTGAACTTTGCCGGCAGCCAGCATCTGCTCGAACATAGAGGCCGACTGCGAGAAGTCGCTCGGCAACACGACCGTCGAGTTTTTGCCCGTACGTGCGAACTCCGTCATCATCTCGGTCCACTGCGTAAACATGAACAGCTGGTTGGCCTCATCGTTGCCAACGCCTGTCTCCTGGATAATCTCGAGCGAATCCTTGATGCCCAACGCGATAGCTTTGCGCTGGTTGGCGATGCCTTCGCCTGCCTTTTCCATCGCCTCAGCCTCGGCGGTCGCCTCGGTGACGCGCTTGATGCGGTCTGCCTCGGCGAGCTCCTGTGCCGCAGCGCGCTTGCGCTGGGCGGCGTTGATGTCGTTCATGGAGTTCTCAACCTCGGTCGGCAGTGCGATTTTGGTGATGAGCGTCGACACGAGGGTGAAGCCGTAGGCGGCCATCTGCTCGGAAACGGTAGCGTTGACATCCTTGGCGATGTCATCCTTCTTGGCAAAGACCTCATCGAGTGTGTAGACAGGAATCGAAGAGCGCAGGGCGTCGGTGATGAAGTCGCGCATCTGGTCGACGGGCTCCTGCAGCATATAGTAGCTCTTGTAGATGCCCGAATCTGCCGGGCCGGCGCCCATGTCATAGCTCACGTGGTACTGAGCGGAGACCTCAAGGCCAATGGTCACGTTGTCCTGGGTCTTAACGTCGATGCCAAAACCATTTTTCATGGTGCGCAGACTCACCGTGGCGGCCTTGCGGTCAATCACGGGCACCTTCACGTGGAAGCCCGCGTTGACGATACGATTGAACTTACCCAAGCGCTCGATGATCACAGCGTGCTGCTGCTCAACGACGTAGCAGGCGTTGGGGAGCAGCAACAACAGGATGATGATGGGAATCAAAAGGCTGGTAAGGGCGGCGATGATACCGGAAAACAGCATGGTCTCTCCTCTGATAGGCACACGTTGCCATTAGGATACCCGTCCAAGGAGATCGTGCATAACAAAAAAGCTCCCATTGCTGGGAGCTCTTTCATTTAATGGTGCGGGCGAAAGGACTTGAACCTTCATGGGGTTGCCCCCATACGGACCTGAACCGTACGCGTCTGCCAATTCCGCCACGCCCGCGTGCAGGAATTAGAATAACGGAGCGCCACCGCGAACGCAAGAACTATTTTTGAAAAAGTTTGCAGGCATTTTCCCAAGCGGCATGCGCGATTGTTTCGGCGTCCTCACCAGTGCGATCGACACGGTCGTTAACCAGCGCGTTTGCCGTAATGGAGATCATTGCTGGCTCGCATTCAAGACCGCGAATGGGCTCCGGCGCCATATACGGGCAATCCGTCTCGAACAAAATGCGGTCGAGCGGGGTCGCCGCAAATGCCTCGCGCACGTCGTCGTTGCGCTTAAAGGTGGCCGCACCACCATAGGCGATATAGCAGCCCAGCTCCACAAAGCGCTCCATCGTGGCGCGGTCCTCGCCAAAGCAGTGCAGCACGCAACCGGCCTGAGGCACACCCACCTCGCGCAGCACGTTGTACGCATCCATATGCGAGGTGCGCTCCCCATCCGAGTCCTCGTGCCGCAGGTGCAGCTCCACCGGCACATTGCGGCGCACGGCAACTTCGAGCTGACGCGCCATGCAATCAATCTGCACACTGTGGGGCGCCGGCGCGATGTCGTCGTCGTAATCCATGTGGTAGTCCAGACCGATCTCGCCGATACCGGCGCACAAAGGGTCATCGAGCGCAGCAACAACCTGCGCGTGAATGTCATCGGTATAATCCGGCGCGCCATAGGGGTGAACGCCAGCGAGATACTTGATCTGCGGAATATCCCGCATCGGCAGAATTTCGCGCACGAGCCAGTCGCTATAGTCCGTCACGCTGCACTTGTCGGCGATGGGGTCGAGCATCGTCACCAACAGGTCGACGCCCGCGGCTTTGGCGCGCACGAGCGTCTCGGGCACTTCTTTCCCCCAAAACGAAAGCAGATGCGCATGCGTGTCAGCAAGCGGTGCCAAGGGCACGGGACAAGCAACCGTCTTCTTTTTCTTGGTAAACGTCACGCGTTCGGCATTAGGCATCATGGATGAGCTCCTGAGCCAGGCGGATAAAGTCGGCAACATCAAGCGTTTCTGCGCGCGTGGTGGGTGCGATACCGCAAGCCTCAAAGGCGGCGTCGAGCACGTCCTTGGCAAAGCCGTTGGCGCTCATGGAATTGCGGATGGTCTTGCGGCGCTGAGCAAATGCAGCATCAATCACGCGGGCCACAAACTCGCGATCGAGTCCTTCGGGCGCCACGCCGTCAACACGGTCGATACGCACGACGGCCGAGTCCACGTGCGGTGCCGGCATAAAGCAACGTGGCGGCACCTCAAAGCGACCCGTAACCTGCGCATACAGGCCGAGCTTTGCCGTGTAGCCGCCATAGGTCTTGTTACCCGGCACCGCGGCAATGCGATCGGCAACCTCCTTTTGAACCATGACCACGGCACGCTTGAGCGCGGGCATCGTCTGGAAGAACTGCAGGATGATCGTCGCCGCCACGTTATAGGGCAGGTTCGCGACAAATACCGTCGGCTCACCGCCTGCAGCCTGCTCAATCTGCCCCGTCGTCACCTTGAGCGCGTCGCCCATGATAAAGCGGAAGTTGGCATAGTCGGCGGCATGGGCATCGAGCACCGGTTCGAGTTCGGGATCGGCCTCGATCGACGTGACGCACGCCGCCTCCTGCAGCAGCGCGAGCGTGAGCGTACCAACGCCCGGGCCAACCTCGAGCACGCGCTCATCGCCCGTGAGCTCGGAAAGCTCGCAAATGCGCTCAATTACATGGTTGTCGATCAGGAAGTTCTGGCCCAGGCGATGCTTGGTCGCAAGGCCAAACTCCTCCAGCAGCTCCCTTGTTGCCGTGGGGTTTGCCAAAGGCGAAGTTGTCATAGTTGCCTCCTTAGCATGATGGCGGCGTCTTGAAACAAAAGGGCATGGACCGTTGCGGCCATGCCCTTACATCTAAACAGCAAATTGCCGATATGGCGCGCGGCGTCTTAGCCCAGACGCGGGAACAGCGGCTCACCCTTCTCGACGGGCCGACCACCGGCAAGCAGGCCCCAAGCGCAAATGCCCTTGAGGTCGTCGCTCGCGGCCTCGTCCTCGCAGGACAGGCGGCGCAGGGCTTCGGCAGAGGTCTGAGGCATGAGCGGCATCAGCAGGTGAGCGGCAATGCGGATGGCCTCGAGCAGGTTGTAGATCACAAATGCCAGCTCGTCAGCCTTAGCCTCATCCTTGGCAAGCGCCCAAGGCTCGGAGTCCTCGATGTAGTGGTTGGCGGCGTGGATGAGCTCCATAACCTCGTCCTTGGCTCCGCCGTAATCGAGCACGTCCATCTTGGCCATGTAGCGGTCGACCAGGCCATCGGCGATCTTTGCCAGCGGGTTGTCGAACGCATCGAACGATGCGGGCTTGGCGGGCGCGCAACCGTCAAAGTACTTGCCGCTCATGTTGAGCGAACGCGAGATAAGGTTGCCCCAGCTGTTAGCCAGGTCGGCGTTGTAGACCTGCTCCATGCGATCGAAGCTGATAGCGCCGTCGGTACCGGGAACGACGTCGGTCATAAAGTAGTAGCGATAGCCCTCGACGCCCAGCATGTCGATAACGTCCTGCGGAGCGATGGCGTTACCGCGGCTCTTGGACATCTTCTCGGCCTTGCCGGTCTCGGCATTGCGCACGGTCAGGAAGCCGTGGGCAAAGACGTGCTCGGGCAGGGCCTCGCCGATGGCCATGAGCATGGCGGGCCAAATGACGCAGTGGAAGCGGATGATGTCCTTACCCACGATGTGGAACTGCGCGGGCCAGCGATAGGCCAGCTCGGCACGCGCCTCGTCGGTGTCGACACCGTAGCCGACGGCCGTCATATAGTTGAGCAGCGCGTCAAACCATACATAGGTCACATGGCCCTCGTCAAACGGAACCTGGATGCCCCAGTCAAAGCTCGTGCGACTCACGGAAAGGTCGTTGAGGCCGCCCTCGACAAAGCTGCGAACCTCGTTCATGCGGAACGCAGGCTCGACAAAGTCGGGGTGCTCGTCATAGAGCTTGAGAAGCTTGTCCTGGAAGGCGGAAAGCTTAAAGAAGTAGGACTCCTCCTGGACGCGCTCAAGCGGACGGTGGCAGTCGGGGCATAGATGCTGGCCGACGCTGCCGTACTCCTCGTCGCCCTTCTGGACCTGCGTATCAGTGAAGTAGGTCTCGTCAGGCACGCAATACCAACCGTCGTAGCTGCCCTTATACAGGTAACCGGACTCCTTCATGCGCTCCCACAGGTACTGCACGGCATGATGCTGGCGCGGCTCGGTGGTGCGGATGAAGTCGTCGTTGGAAATCTCGAGCTTGCTCCAAAGCTCCTTGAAGTGCGGAGCCTGGCTATCGGTCCACTCCTGCGGCGTCATGCCATGCTTGGCTGCGGCCTCGGCGACCTTCTCGCCGTGCTCGTCCATGCCGGTCAGGAACTTGACGTTATAGCCGGCGGAACGGCGATAGCGAGCCTGAACGTCGGCGATGATGGTGGAATAAGCCGTGCCCAGGTGCGGATCGGCGTTGACGTAGTAGATGGGCGTCGTGATAAAGAACGAAGGCTTGCTTTGATCCATGGGGTTTGTCCTCCAGAAAAACGTTGCATACAGAGGATGATTCTAGCGCAAGGGCTGGATATCCTCCATCTATTGCATATCGAGCACCATGGCATAGACATCGCGCTTGCGGCGCGAATACTTCTGAGACAGGCGCTTGGCCACCGCAGACGCGGGCTCCCCCTCCTCGAGCGCGGCGCGGATATCCTCGCGCAGGGCCTCGTCGGGATCCGCTGCCGTGACGCCGACCGGCACGATACCGGCCTCCTCATCCTCGCTCGGTGGCGCGATGACCAGCGCAATCTCGCCCTTTACCTCGCCGCGAGCACGCAGCTCCTCGGCAAGCTGGTCAGCGGGCCCGCGCAAGACCTCCTCGTGCAGCTTGGTGAGTTCGCGGCAGACGGCAACCTCACGCTGGGGAAAGACCTCCGCCACGGCCTCGAGCGTCGCCACGATGCGATGTGGAGACTCGTAGAAGATGAGTGCGCCGGGCACCACGGCAAGGCGCTGCAAACGGCGCACACGGTCGCCGTGCTTTCGGCCCAAAAAGCCCTCGAAGAAAAAATGCTCGCAGGGAATGCCGGACGAAACAAGCGCCGTGACGCAAGCAGAGGGCCCGGGAATAACTTCGACGGGCACATCGGCCTCACGCGCCGCCTCGACCAGCGCCTGGCCGGGATCGGACACGCTCGGCATGCCGGCGTCCGAGGCAAAAGCGAGGGTCTCCCCCGCCAGCAGACGGTCGACCAGGCCGGCGGCGCGGCTGGCGATCACATTCTCGTCGCAACGGACAAGCGGCTTGGAAATGCCCAGGTGCATCAGTAGCTTTGACGTCACACGCGTGTCTTCGCAGCAGATGGCATCAGCAGCGGCAAAGGCCTCACCAACGCGCGGGGACAGGTCGCCCAGGTTGCCGATGGGCGTGCCGACCACATAGAGTTTGCCCGTATGGGCGCTGTTTTGCGTCATATCAACCTATTCAATCATGCCGCGCTCGAGCGTACCGAGCGCCGCGCGGGCGTCCCATGCTGCAATGCGCTTCTCGGTCTTCCACGTTTGGAAGAACCAACCGGCAGCCGGCGCAAACGAAGCCAGCTGGTTGGCGATAAACACGCGCTCGTAGGCATTGCGGCCCTCGGGCGTAACCGACGAGTTGGCAAAGATCGCCGCGCCCGACCATTCGCCCACCAGCACGGGGAACCCAGTCGAAATCGCTTCTTTAAGCTCGCGCTTGTTACGCGAAATCGCCGTCGTCAGCCCGCGAGGGCTCGTGATGTCGAGCGCATACTCGTCGCGGTAATGGTACAGGTGAAGGTCCATGTAGACGTTCTTGTACTTGGCGCCGCGCATAAAATGCTTCCACTCGCTGGGATGCCCCGACGACGAGAAGACGACGATCTTATCCTCGGGCATATACGAACGGACGAGCTCGTAGGCATCGCGATAGAAATTGCGCAGGTAGTGAGCAGGAATGCCATCCGTCATGGTGAAGAGGCTCTTGCGAACGCTCATCTGCGGCGTGTCCAGCAGCTCAATGCCCAGCAGGCTCTCGGCCTCGCCATAGCGATCGGCCAAGCGCTCGAGCACGTCGAGTGCGACATGACGGCCGTTGGTGGACGAATGCCACTCGGCAACAGCCTCCGGCGTGGTGGGCGAATCGTTGGAATCGCCCTGGCCACCGGGCACGGTTGCCAGATCGAGCAGCACGCGGATGTCGTACTTGGCAGCCCACTCAATTGCGCGGTCGATGTAATCGACAACCGATATGTAGGAGGCATCGGACTCCTGTGAGCCAAAGGCATACCAGGGCACCGGCAGACGCACGGCATTGAGACCGATCTGCGCCATGCGGCGAAAATCGTCCTCGCTCACAAACGTCTCGTAATGGCGGCGCATGCGCTCGTTATAGGCGGCGGTACCCATGGCCTCCTGTAGCTCAGCCGCGTTGGATGCACCGGTCGCCGCATACAGCGACGGGGTCACCCAAGGCTCGGGAATAAACCAGCCAGAGAGATTAACGCCGAGTATCCTCTCCATCACTGCCCCCTTCGGATCATGCAGGTCGAACCCGCATCGTATTGCGTAGGATAAGTATCGTTTTGAGTATACCCGCGTGTGCGGACAGGCGACCGAACGGTCTGCAAAGTGACGCGAAAGTGGGAGGAATGTCTGGGAGCAGACGGACTCGGAATGGTGCGACGAGGTGTGTACGCGCGCCGGAGGCAGGCACCGGAAAGTGTGTCCCGTTCTGAGCCCTTATTCTGGGACGCAGTTTCCGCAGAACCCTACATAAAAGAAAAGGACCCCTTTGCAGAGGTCCTAGTCAATTCAAGGTGGCGGGGAAGGGAATCGCGTCCGCGCGCTGCGCGGACGGACCGCTGCGGCGCTTACGCGCCTTGCGAGCTGCGCTGGCAAACGCTTACGCGTTTACTCAGCTCCGCGCCCTCACGGGGTTCGATTCCATGTAGGGGCTGCATAAAAGAAAAGGACCCCTTTGCAGAGGTCCTAGTCAATTCAAGGTGGCGGGGAAGGGAATCGAACCCCTGACACGAGGATTTTCAGTCCTCTGCTCTACCAACTGAGCTACCCAGCCATTTGAGGTGTGCCTTGTTTCAAGGCTTGATTAGTATAACCAAGGACGCGTTCCGGTCAACCGAGAATTTCAAAAAAGTTTTTGAGCACAGCCTCGGTTCTTTAAATCGGCACGTCAGAGGCATCAGCCGGCAGCAAGAAGTTTTTCGCTCAGAGCCGCACGGGCAAACTCACTTGGCGTCATCCCCTCGGCAGCCGCCCGTCGACGAATGGCCTCCTTCATTCCCAGAGGAATCTTGACCGACAGCGTTGCCGTCCCCTCACCTGAGAGTGGGGGCCGTCCATGCACGATCCCACCAACGGTGTGTTCGCCATCCGGAAACTCTCCGCGCTCGTACGACTCGCACCACGCGTCAATCATTTCATCCGTTACAACCTGACCATTAGCGGCCGTATACGTCTTGCCCATCATCGACCCCTTTGCCGAGCCCGTTCAATCTCCTGCCAAAATTTCTTCTGGACTGGAGACAAGGCATGAATGATAAGCCCCCACGGACAAGCTCGACCGCGACAAGCTCCACGCTTCGTCCGTCTGGGAGCCATCCAATCGCAAGCCATCTCGGCGGCTCGTCCTTCGGCTCGCGACGAATGCACTCAGTAACCGCAAGCCAAGCGCTAAGCACCTGCTTTTCCGTCAGGTGCTTTTTAGCGTTGGGATGGATCTCAACATCCATGCATCTTCTCCTCCATCTTACCCAATTTCGTATGACGAAAGTCCGCTGTCGCCAATTCTTAAGCCGGCACGCGTTGGAGAGCAGGGGTCGAAACAATGATTGAAGGACGCTCTAGTACGGCCCAGGCGCCGGGGCAGGAGCACATACGCCAGGGACGTACGTTTTCGTAGCATACGAGGACATAGCCACGTGCATCGATAAAGGCGATATCGATGGGATAGGCCATAAAACACGTATGGACCGAAGAGCAGCGTGGAAATGCCATGACGAGCGGCAGACCGTTGGCGGCAACCGGACACCGTCCCAGCATGCCGCGCAGGCGCACGGCAAACGACTCCGCCACCGCAAACTCGGCCGGCGTCCAGCCCAGCCTATTGAGTGCCCGCGCGTAGGCGATGTAGGACGAGACCGCGGTCACATGACCACCCCCGGACGCCATGGATCGACCGTCACCGCGCGCTCGTGCGACAACGTTGTCGGCGCCCCCAGCGGAACGCCAGCGATGCTGAGAGAAGTCGGCCACGGCTCATAGTGCATGGTGCAGGTGTAGGTCCTAAACGTACCGGATAGGGAGAGCAGGCCACCATCCGATGCCTCCGCGCCTTGCTCGCTCGACACTTCAATCTGCAAGTCATAGCCTTCCATGGCATTCAGAATTTGAGTCTGAACCGTCGCCGAGGCATCGACAGAGCTTTCGTCGCCCTCCCCGCTCGGCGCCACGGCGTGCGCCAACACGATGTCGGGCACCACGCGGTCGAAGCGCGCGACAGCGCTGGCATAGATCATGACGTTGTATACGATGAGTGCCAGCACCAGCAAAACGGGCGTAACCACTGCTATCTCCACCGTCGCTTGGGCGCGCTCCTCGCGCAGACGCATGCGGATACTCATTACGACCCACCGCCCAGAGCGCCAACCAGCGTGGCGACATCGACGGTGAGCGGGATGGAGCCGCCGCCGGGCAGAGGAATCTCCGCAAGCGTGAACACCGTACCGCTGATGGTGCGTTCGACTTGATATTCCAACGCCTCGCAAAGCGCCTTGGGATCGGTCACGCCCAACGGAATACTTCGCAGTTTGTCTTGCGCTTGAGAGAGACCAGCAATGTCAGACCCCGGGCTCTTAATGACGTTGGCGGAATCAGTCAGCACCGGCTTTCGCAGGCGCAAGTCGCACGGTTCCAAACCCAGCGCCGCCACGGACGCCGAAACGGTATCGCCGAGCCACGATGCGATGGAGCCCAACGCGCCGCTGCCCCCTCCTAGGCCTTTAATCATCTCGTCCATAAGTTCGTCGGCCGAACCTTGGATGTCTCCGTATCCCACAAGCAGCCGTCCCCAGACATCCATGACGCCATCGAGTACGCCGGCAACGCCACCCGAGCGTTCCTTCAATGTCGAGAAAAATCGCGAAAGCACGTTGTTTTGCGCCGTCGCCTCATCGGGCGCCAGCACCGCGGCAGAGATGGCACCGCGATCGCCAAGCCTGACTGCCGTGTTAAACGAAGAGTTGAGCTCATCGGGGCTCGAGATGGCACCCGAAACCGCAAAGGCAACCACGCCGTTGCGACCGGGCGGAGCGATACGCGGACGCTCGCCCGAAAGCGCTTTAATGGCCTGGTCAAACGCATTGCTCGCACGGTCGGCCTCATCCTCGGTCTGACGCATGAGCTCAAGCTCTTTGTTCCGACATGTGACGTATTCCTCCAAGGCCTTTTTGAACTCGTCGAAGTGATATTCGAAGCCGTTTTCGATAGAGGTTGAAGGCGCCGCAACAGCACCAAGCGACAAAACGCCAAAATGGCATTTGCTGCATTTATCCTGTCCATCGTAATCGGCAACCGAAGCAAATCCGCTCGGCGTCCCTTTCTTATAGTTAGGGCAGGTCGTCCCGTAATGCAGATACGCCTTGTCATCGTTCACGCTCGTCGGCCACACCGCATCGGTATAGAGTTCCGTCGCCCGAACCTCATCAGAGTTGCGCGGCAGCAGCGGAATATAGGAGGAAACCCTGTCTCCGTTCTCGGTTATATGCGCCCGATCGACCTCCGCGCTCGCATAGGTATAAAACGCCTTACGCGCCGCAGACTCTGCCTTCATCTCGACACTCGAGCCGTGGGGCTTCTCATTTGTCAGACGCCAATGGTAGTAGTCCTTCGCGCGATCAAGGGCAACTTGGGGCTCCCACGTAACGCTCGATGAGTAATGCGGATTTTGAACACCGGAGAGATCCGTTAGGCTTTTCGCACGCTCCCACATGCAAGAACAGCTGCCGACCGAGCCCTTGTCAGACCCACCACAATCCGCCAGCCAAGCACGCTCTTTAGCCTTCGCCGTGTCCTCAGAAGCCTTCCGCAGCTCCTCGGCCGCACACTCTAAATCATCTGATGTGTCTTTAATGGCATCGGTCGAGATCTCGGACCCCTCGAGCGCAGCGAAGTCAGACTCGGATGTCCTGGGCACGGCAAGCGCCGTACCGGTATAGGTCACACTATCGGTATCCTGCGCCGACACCGCCTGCGTGGCACGCGCGGCGATCAGATACGGCAGAGCCGTCTCGATTTTCTGTAAGCCTTCCGATGCGCTTTTGGCAAACTTGTTGCGCGTTTTAATGATCTCAATCCCGGTGTCGACCATATTGCCGGCAACCGGCTCGGCACCCGGGATGAGGATGGCGACCAGGCCCGTCCCGATCGTGGCAAACCCCGCCAGCCCCAGACTCAAGATGCTCGCATCAACCACCGTGGCAGCCGTGTGATAGGACGACACTACGTTGGCACCCGCCAGCGCGCCACTATCAGCCGCCACCTGAGTATCCCCGGCACGCGACATGCTCCATATCGCCGCGGTCGACGAAAACAACAATGTGAGCACCACTAGGATGACCACGGCAGAAGAAAGCGTGGTATAGGCGCCGTCTTCGATAAACAGATCGACACCGGCTCGACCCATAAAGCCGCCTCGTTTGCGGAGAGCGCCTGGTCGACGGCGGGCCGCAAACCCTTGCGTCACCCGCAACAGGCAGCGCCTAATCCCATGCAGCAATCCACGAATCATAATCTCCCTCCAGCCATTCGGGACGCGATTGATACGAGACATCGACCTTGAGCTCAACGTAGCCGCCCTCGGCGGCACCACCCATAGCCTGCGCAAACGCACCGATCACGGGCAACGGCTTGACCTCGCCGGAAACGGACACGGACGAGACGCCACCCGCACCGGCCCGGCCAAGCTCGATATCCCACGACAGCGGCCCGCCGGCATGAAAGATCGAAACGTTGGGCACTGCGGCAAGCCGGCGGCGGGTGAACTCCTTAAGATCGTCGTCCTCCGCCGTCGTCGTGGTCATGAGCCGCGCGGTCTCGGCGGCGGCAGACTCCATGACCGCGCGCGTATAGAGCAGGCACACCGGCTGCAGTGCGAGAAGGATGAGCGTCAGAAACGTCGGCAGCAAAAAAGCGGCCTCGACCGTAGACTGCGCCCGGTCCTCGCACGCGATATCAATACAACGCGATGTCCTTAGCGCCCGCAGCGGCGTCGATAACCGACATCGAGGCAACGCCATGGGATGCCGCCCGCTCGACCAGCGCCGCCAAGCGCCCATCGGTGCCAGCACGCCAAAGTCCCGCAATCGCCAGCACGATCGATAACAGCGCCACCGTGACGATGGCGTATTCCACAGTCGCTTGGGCAACCTCTTCACGCAGAACGCCATGCATTTCACGATCCCTCCTTTGAGTTTATTGTTTGCGGGACCAGGCGCACGGCGCGCAGACGACACGAAGCATCGCCAGTATCCGCGGCAACCGTCACCATATCGACCCAGCCGCGTCCGTCGCGCACGATAGCGCCCCACACGTTGCCCTTGATATCGAGATAGCCGCTCAGAGCAAGTTGTGCCGTGGGTACCTCGCGATAGGCACGCAGCATATCCGCTGCCGCTTCGGTCATCGGTCGGTCCTCGGACCATGCAAGCCGGACCGCAATCGCGTTGCCCTCAGGCGAATCCGTCGCAGTGCCAGACCGCTTGTCGAGCGCCCGCAGAAAGGTTTGCGCCGTGACAGCGACATCCGAATCGTCCGCATCTCGCATCTCATCTTTTTGAGACGCCACCGCCGAATCTGAGCCCAAATCGGAGGCGGTCCCAGGACGCTGCTGCCGCGCGGCGTTAAGCCCCCAAAGCACCACCGCTATCGCCACGGTCAGGCAAGCAAACACCAGCAGCACCCCGATGGGGCGCTCGCCCTCTACAGGCTGTTGATGCCCTCGCTGATCGCATCCCATAGCTCTTTAACCTTGCCTTTAAATGCAACGATGGCAATAATCGCGATCACCACAAGTACGCCCACCAAAATGGCGTACTCGGTGGTACCCTGCGCGCTCTCCTCCTGCAACAGCTCCTTGGCATGCTGGCGAGTGTAAATCGCCCGGCAAAAAGCCCAGCTCCAAGCCTTGTCAGCAACTTCGACCATCGTGTTCATGTATTCCTCCCTACATCATCCCGCCTGCTCCCAGCAGCGGGCCCAATATGGACAGAAGCAACGCCGGCAAGATGAGCGTGCCGGTGGGAATCAACAGCTTGACGGGCGCACGCTCGATCTCGCGCTCGACCGCGGCGCGATGAGCCGCACGGATCTCGCGACTTTGAGCGGCCAGCGTCTCGGCAAGTGGGGCACCCAGGGCGAGCGCCTGCCCCACCGTGATGGCAAAGGTCTCGAGCGCTCGCACGTCCAGGTCGCGCGCGGCGGCCAACAACTCGTCCTCACGCGTGCCCACGCCCACCTGCCACGCCATGCAGGCGCGCTCAAGGCGAAGAGCCAGCACTGACCGGCGGTTGGCGCAGAAAATCTCAAGCGCCGCATCAAACGAAAGACCGGCCGAAAGACCCAAGCGCACAACATCGATCATCTCGGACACTTCGCCGAGCGACACTCGCGCCGGGCCGCCCGCTCCAACCGCGCCCTTCACTCGCGCGGTCAGAGCATCGACCACCGAGCGACCCGCGGCAGCGACCAGCACCGCCTCGCGCTTACAGGCCCCCGCGATCTTGCGTGCATCCGCCCGATCAAAACCCGTCGCGACAAATACACTCAGGGCGCACAGGCAAGCCGCAACTGCAACCGAGGCGCTCATAGCTCCACCCGCATAATGCGCCGGATAACCACCAGGGCAACGGCGTTGAGGGCAAGACCCAGCACCACAGCACCCGCGCCGGCAGGCGTCGCAAGACCGCGACGAAAATCTGCCGAAAGCAGCGCCAACACCGCGCACATGCCCGCCGGCATCGCCGCGACCATATGCGCAGACATGCGAGCCTGCGACGTCTTAACATCCAGGCGGCGCTTGAGCTCAATGCGCTCCCCCACCATGCTCGACGCCTCGGACAGTAAGTCGGCAAGCGGAGCGCCGGTGCGCTGAGACACCTTAAGCGCCAAGGTCACAAGCGAAAGACCGGGGGCGTCGATACGCACGAGCAAGTCATCGAGCGCGTCGGTCGCCGAGATGCCGCAATCGATCGCCGCCGCCACCCGCAAAAACTCGTTATGCACTGGCTCTTGCGCATGAGCGCCCACAAAGCGCATGCCCTGGGCCAGCGAATGTCCCGAGGCAAGCGACATGGAAAGTGCGGTAAACGCCTCGGGCATTGCCTCTTCTGCATCGTGTTGCTCGCGCCGGCTCTCAAAGCCATCCCGAGCGGCACCAACGGCAAACGGAGCAACAAGTCCCAAGGCAAATCCGAGGGGCGATAACGACACCATCGTTAGTAAAACGCAGCAGACACCGCTCGATAGCAGCAGAAACGCCAAACATCCCGAAGCATCCTCGATCACGAGGCCAAGGCGATGCGCCGGAGCCAGCGATGCCCACGAACGGGCGATCTTTTTCAGCAGATCGTTTTTCACCAGCTCACGCGGCAGCTTCTCTGCCACCGTCTCGAGCGCCTGACGTGCCAGCTCCGCCGGCGGTACCTGCGGCACACGAGGTTCCGCCCCGCACGCCGTCGCGACAGAAAGCCCTGCCAAGCCCCCTACGACGAGGGGCACAGCGATCTCCATTCGTCCACCTCCTCTTGTGTGAGCGTCCCCGACCGCAGGCCTTCTGCGATAAACGGCGGCTCGCGGTCAAGCGTCCAGGTGCGCTCGGCGGCATCGAACGTCACATAGCGCTCGAGCTCTACGCCGCCCGATGCGGCGCGTCGCACCCCCGAATACGAGGAGACAAAACGCCTGCCATCGGCGTGGCGCTCGGACATCACGATACCGTCGAGTGCCATGGCAATCTGCTCCTCGATAAGCTCACTCGGCAGATCGATCCCATAACGTGCAAGCAACGTCAAACGCACCACGGTCTCCTGTTCTGAACCCGCATGAAGTGTGGTGAGCGATCCGTCGTGGCCCGTGTTCATGGCCTGCAACATGTCGCAGCACTCGGCACCGCGCACCTCGCCCACCACGATGCGGTCGGGGCGCATGCGCAGGGCATTAGTCACCAGGTCGCGGATCGTCACCGCGCCCTCACCCTCAATTGAAGCCTCGCGCGCCTCTAGGCGCACCACGTGCGGATGATGCGCAAACTTGAGCTCGGCAGAGTCCTCGATCGTCACGATGCGCTCGCCGGTGGAAATCTCACATGACAACGCGTTGAGCAGGGTGGTCTTACCAGATCCCGTGCCTCCCGCAACCGCCAGGTCTTGTCGCAGCGACACCGCACACGACAGCAGCTGCGCATACCAAAGCGGCAGCGATCCCAACCCCACGAGCTCGTCCAGCGAGCAGATACGGTCCGAGAACTTTCGGATGGTGAGGATTGGCCCGTCGATCGCAACGGGTGGAATCACCGCGTTGACGCGATAACCCGTCTTGAGGCGGGCGTTGACGATGGGGCTACGCTCGTCGATACGACGGCCGAGCGGCGAGATAATGCGGTCGATAAGCACACGGATCTGCTCATCATCCTCAAACGCATGCTCGATGGGGTACAAGACGCCGCCGCGTTCAAAGAAAGCCGAGCGACAGCCGTTGATCATGATCTCGGTAACGGTGTCGTCCTCGATGAGCGGCTGCAACGGCCCCAAGCCCACCACGTCATCCAAAATCTCGTCGATGATGGTTTCGCGCTCGGGCGTCGCGAGATCGGTCGGCTCCTCAACATTGAGCGCCGCCTCCACCGCAGGACGCAATTCCGAGCGGGCAAGTGCCGGGTCGATATAGGCGCTGATACGCGCCACTTCGTCGTAACCCATGCGGTCCATCACGGCGCGCTTGGTGCGTCGTTTCACCGCGCGGCGACGCCCCGCATCTACAGGCGCTGCCGCCGCTGCAGCGCCGGCAGCCTTAATCCTCGTTTGCAGGCTCATCGCTGATCACCCTCGCGCAACCAGGGAAGGCGGATACGCGGGCGTTCGGTACGCGTTGCACGGTCGGCGACCATATCGCTCCAAGGGCCGACGGCGCACCCCAGTTCCACGAGCATCTCGCGCGTGGCCTCGCGCATGCTAGTCGCAAAAGCACTGGTCTGCCCCACCGCCTCGTCAGCGCGCCCAAACGCCATGAGCGCGGCGAGATCCTGCCCGCCATCGGCGATACGAATCTTGGAGCTCAACGCACAGGCAATCTCAAAGCGCATGGCGACGTCCTCGTCTGCCCCGCGCGCACCGAACCGGTTGAACACGGCGCTCATGCGCGTGCGCGGCACACCTACTCGACTTGCCAGTTCGATGACGCGCGACGCCGATGTCGCGGACGACACCGCCGCATCGCCAACGACCAGGCAACGGTCGCTCGCCGCCACCGCAGCCGCCACGGCGTCGCCCCAAAAGACCGAGGTATCGATAAAGACCACGTCGGATTCGCGACGCAGAACATCAAGCAGTAGCTCCACCGGACGCGCCATGAGCTCGGCTTGCTCGGGCGCCGCGACGGGACCCCAGAGCGTAACGCCCGGCGCCACGCGCATCGATGTGGCTACGATATCCGGCTCGGTGAGCGTGCCCGCCGCCGACGGCTCGATAAGTGCCGCCATATCGCGCGGAGCATCGACGCCTAACAAGTCGTAAAGGTTTCCAAACATCAGGTCCAGGTCGAGCACGGCGGCACGCAAGCCCAACAGCGACGATGTGTGTGCCATGGTGGCAACGATCGTCGACTTGCCACAACCGCCCGAACCCGAAATAGCGCAGATGACCGGAGCTCGATGCGGCGGAGCGGCAGCGTCTGCCGGCGGCATCGGAGGCGGCGGGGCGGGCGTCGGTGACAGCGCCCCCGTCTCCCCCGCCGCAACCACACGCTGCGTCCAAGCCGGCATAGCAGCTTGTTCGGTCTGCGAGGCAGGCTCGTTCTGCGCAATCTGCTCATGCTGCATTAGCGACAACTCGCCGCACCCGGCAAAGCCCTCAACTTCGTCGAGTTCATCCGCCAGATTCACGCCGTGCACGTATCCCATATCTACAGCCGGGGAGTCGCCAGCATGCTGCGCCGGCCCTCCAGCGTCATCGTCTACAAGGGGGTTCCGGGGGCGCCGACCATGCTCGGCTTCCGCTTTTCCATAATCATCAACACGCGGGCCTCTTGTAGCGCGAGGCGCCCCGGGTTCCCTATCAACAAAAGCATCGGGCTCAATCGTCATGTGCCGATCGGAATCAACCGCTCCCTCGCCCGCGCGCCCGTTGCCGCATACACTGTGCGCAGCGATGACCTCGGTCGCCCCCGCGCGAAACAGCCCCTCGATATCCGACGGATCGAGCGCTTCTATCAACACGACCACGCGACTCACGCGGCCTTCGGCCGTCAGGCGCGCAACAGTCTTGCGCACATCTTCGGTATCAAACAGAGACGCCGCGATGATGGCAGCCCCGCGGCGCGACGGAAACGCCCGCGCCATGGAAACCAGCCCGTCCAGGTCACCCACGCGAAGCACCTGTGCACCCACATCACGGCCCTCGACTTCCCGCTGCAACAGCCCGTAATCGCCGCACGCGCAGCACGCAAGCCAGATCGCCTTCATCACTCGTCGCCTCCGCTCTTTTTGCCGCGCGCCGTGGCGGGAATCGTCAAGCTGACCGTTCCCTTGCCCGAGGCTCCCAGCAGTTCCTTGACGTCTTCGGGGTCAGCCGCCAGCGTCACCCATTCGATCTTGCCCTCGCGCGTGGAACCGGAATCCTCACTGGTATCGATCACGTACGCGCCGCACAGCCGATCGGTTACGTCGTCTTTTTGCACGTACACGTCCACGTAGCTGCCCACGCCCGCAGCACCGCCGACCGAGTGCTCGGCATCGACCGCCACCGAAACGGCGACCTTGCCCTTAGGCACCTCGAGCATGTGGCTCTCGGCCTTGGTGTAGACATTGCAGATCACGGCGTTTTTGGGAATACGCGAAGTCGTCACGTCGCCGCGCACCTGGCGTAGCTCGGTCGCCGCGTCACGCGGCAGCAGACTCGTCAGCCACTCCTGGGTTATGACATTGGTCTCATCGAGGGTCTCACCCACATCGATATCGCGCGCCGCGACGCATACCTCGACGCGATCGCCACCGTACTTGGCCAAGGTCTCAGCCTGGACCTGTTCGGCTTGCGAGCGGATCGACGAGCCGTAAACCATGCAGAGCAGAGCAGCGAGCACGCCCGCGACCAGACTGATGGCGATGCGCTTGCTCTTGTTCACGGCCGCTCCTCTCATGGCAGTGCCGGGCGAATGCCCGTACCACCATTGTCTGGGCGGTCAGAGTGCAAAGCGGCGCAATCGCAATCTTGGTTTTCGATGTCAAACCAATCGCTGACCAAAAGCTGACCAGCCCGTCAAGCTCGTGGCAAGGTTTTGGTCAGCACGTCAGCAAACTGCATGTTTCGAGGCTTTTCCGCAGCAAAAAGCCGTCTCCCGAACAGTTGGGAAACGGCTGTCATAGGAAAAATCAATTACAGATGGACATCGGGATCGAGCATTTGAGCACTCACGCGCATGGATAACGCCAGGTTTTGGAACGTTTCCAGACGCAGGCTATCGATCTGCCCGGCGTCCTCGGCCTCGCGAACGGCGCAACCCGGCTCATGGGTATGCGTGCAATCGCCAAACCGGCACGCGCGCGATGCCTCGACAATCTCGGGGAAGGCGCGGGCCAGTCCCCGCTCGTGACCCACGAGCGGTAGGCTGCGCAGGCCCGGGGCATCGGCGATCACGCCGGCGTCGCCCGGCAGCGTCACCATCACGCGCGCGACGGTAGTGTGACGGCCCTGGTCGTCGCGTTCGCGCACACCGCCGGTCGCCAACGTATCGTGGCCCAGCAGCGCATTGAGCAGCGTCGACTTGCCGGCACCCGACTCGCCCAGAATCATGGCGCAGCTCCCGGCAGGCACGCAGGCACGGACCTCGTCCAGGCCGCGGCCCTCGGCAGAGGACGTCACGATCACGCGCACGTCCGGACCCACCAGGCGGCGCACGCGGTCCAGATCGCGCTCGAGCTCCTCGGCATCGCAGCGGTCGGCCTTGGTGAGCACCACCACCGGCTCGGCATCGCAATCGAGCGCCAACACCAGTGAGCGCGCCACGCGATCGAGCAGCACCTCGCCGGCGCCGAGCGCCTGCACGATCAGCACGCTGTCAACGTTGGAGCAGAGCACTTGGCGCTCACCGCGGGCACGGCCACGCCAACGCTCAAAGCTCGTACGGCGCGGCAGCACGCACTCAATCACGCCCATATCGTGCCCGGGAGCGCGGCGCACCGCCACACGGTCGCCCACGGCAGGCAGCAGGACCTCGTCCTCGCCGCGCGACTTGGCAAACCCCACGGCATGCTCGGCACGAAACGTGTCATCGGCAGTCGCCACCAGCGGAAACCCGCGGTCCAGGCGCACCACGGCGCCCAACTGCATCTGCTCGGGTTCCTCGGCTTGCGCGCAAAAATCATCGAAGGCTGCCCGTTGGGCGGCATCAACCGGCAGATCGTCAAACGCCGGAACATCCTGCAACGCATCGAGCCCCGGTACGCTCGTCAACAACTCCTCGGCAGACGCGGGGGCTTCGGTCGCAAGCTTCCGACGACGGTCACGCTTAGCCCGCGCCCCCGTCGTCTTTTTCTTCGCTTTAGCCTTAGCCTTGCCCACAAGCGCCTCCCAGCACCATAAATCACAACTGAGCAGGTATTTTCCCACAAAAAAGAGTCGGTCGAGCAAATGCTCGACCGACTCACACACTTTCCCTCAGCCTTTATCATCCACACGGGAGAAAAGTCAGCAACGTCACCGCAGGGCCCGCCCCCCGAGAGGGGTTTCCAAAGGGCACATCCTTTATTCAAAACGAGCGGCCGAGCAATTGCTCGGCCGCTCACCTTCTTTCCCTCA
This sequence comes from Collinsella sp. AM41-2BH, assembly GCF_003468085.1. Lineage (NCBI taxonomy): Bacteria > Bacillati > Actinomycetota > Coriobacteriia > Coriobacteriales > Coriobacteriaceae > Collinsella > Collinsella sp. AM41-2BH. The sequence continues at coordinate 16,380 of NZ_QSGH01000004.1, read as the reverse complement.
GCCCTTTTTCATCCGCGCGGGAGAAAAGCCAGTAAGGATACCGTAGGGCCCACCCCGGGAGTGTTTTCTTCTGAGCGATCCCGCAGCGCGAAGCGCGAGGACCAGCGAAGAAGAAAACACGCAGGGGCGGGCCCGGACAGGTTAACTTACTCCTTCTCGACCGCGCGCATGATCGCCTTGTAGATCTCCATCAGCGGAATAATCAGGAAGGCAAGGCCCAGGGCAGCGACAACGCCCTTGAGCTCAAGCGTTACGGGGCCAAAGAACATCTCAGCAAGCGTCGGCTGCACGGTTACGATCACCGTCAGCACCAGCGCCAGCGCGGCGGAAGCCCACAGCCACTTGTTCTGCTTCTTCATGGTGAACAGCGACGCACGACGGCTGCGCATATTGAAGCAGTGGAAAATCTCGACCATGTTGAGCGTGATGAACGCCATCATCACGCCTTCCTCGTCGGCATTGCCGGCGATCATATCGGCGATGTGGATGTAGCCCATGTCAAAGTACACGCCCACAAAGAAGCTCGCCAGCACCAGCGCGGTGATGATTAGGCCCTGGACCACGCAGTCCAGACCCATATGTCCGGCAAAGACACCGTCCTTGGCGTTGCGCGGCTTGCGCTTCATGATGTCGCCCTCGGCATCCTCCATGCCCAGCGCAAGCGCGGGGAAGCAGTCGGTGACCAGGTTCACCCACAGCAGCTGCACCGGCTGGAAGATGGTAAAGCCGATGAGCGTGGCGATGAACACCGAGAACACCTCGGCAAGGTTAGCCGAAAGCAGGAACTGGATGACCTTGCGGATGTTGTCGTAGATGCGGCGACCCTCTTCGCAGGCGCCGATGATGGTGGCAAAGTTGTCGTCGGCGAGCACCATGTCGGCAACGTTCTTGGTGACGTCGGTACCGGTGATGCCCATGCCAACGCCAATGTCGGCGCGTTTGATGGACGGGGCGTCGTTGACGCCATCGCCCGTCATGGCCACGATCTGGTCGCGCGACTTCCAAGCCTCGACGATGCGTGTCTTGTGCTCGGGCTGGACGCGGGCGTACACGCCGTAGTCCTCGATGTGCGCGTCGAGTTCCTCGTCGCTCATGCGATCGAGGTCGGCACCGGTGATGGCCTGGCTGCGATCGGCGACGATGCCCAGCTGCTTGGCGATGGCCACGGCGGTGTCGATGTGGTCGCCCGTGATCATGACGGTGCGGATACCGGCGTCGTGCGCCTCGTGGATAGCGTCGGCCACCTCGGGACGGACCGGGTCGATCATGCCGGACAGGCCACAGAAGACCAGGTCATGCTCGAGCGCAGCGGGGCTGCAGTCGTCGGGAACCTCGGTGTAGGTGCGGCTTGCCAGCGCCAGTACGCGCAGGGCCTCGTCGGCCATGGCCTTGTTGGCGGCCACGAGCTCGGCACGACGCTCCTCGGTCAGGGGGACGACCTTATCGCCCTCGTAGATGTGGGTGCACAGGCCGATCACCACGTCGGGCGCACCCTTGGTGTACTGCTCATACTCGCCGTCCAGGGTCTCGACGACCACGGACATCATCTTACGACCCGAGTCGAACGGGGCCTCGCCCACACGCGGATGCTCGGCAGTCAGGCCAGTAAGACCAGCCTTGCCGGCATCGTTGACGAGCGCGCACTCGGTCGGCTCGCCCACGGCCTCGCCCAGCTCCTCGTCCCACTGAGCATCGGAGCACAGCGCCATACCTGCCAGGAACTTCTCCTTGGGCGCAGCGAGCTCGTGCTTGACGACGGTCATCTTGTTCTGGGTAAGGGTACCGGTCTTGTCGGAGCAGATGGTCTGTGTGCAGCCAAGGGTCTCGACAGCAGAGAGCTTGCGGATAATCGCCTGGCGCTTGGCCATCTTGGTCACGCCAAGCGAAAGGACGATGGTCACGACGGCAACAAGGCCCTCGGGGATGGCGGCGACGGCGAGCGAGACGGCAACCATAAAGGTGTCGAGCAGGGCAGTCGGATCGGTAAGGACGTTGCCCACGCCGTGGCGGAGGATGTCAACGCCAAAGATGACGACGCAGATGACGATCACCATGATGGTGAGGATGCGGCTGAGCTCGGCGAGCTTCACCTGCAGCGGCGTGAGCTCTTCCTTGGCCTCGGCCAGGGCGCCGGCGATCTTGCCCATCTCGGTGTTCATGCCGGTGCCGACCACGACGGCGCGACCACGGCCGTACACGACGGTGGAGCCCATATAGCACATGTTCTTACGGTCGCCGAGCGGCACGTCGTCGGTGCCGGCGGCGAGCTCGATCACGTTGGCATGCTTCTCGACGGGCACGGACTCGCCGGTGAGCGCGGCCTCTTCGATCTTCATCGTGGCGCTCTCGAGCACGCGGCAGTCGGCCGGGACGGAGTCGCCCGCCTCGAGCATGATCACGTCGCCGGGCACGAGCTCGGCGCTCGGCAGGTGCACGAGCTTGCCGTCGCGTAGCACCTTGGACTGCGCCGCACTCATCTCCTGCAGGGCCTCGAGGGCCTCCTCGCTCTTGGCTTCCTGGACCACGCCCAGCACCGAGTTGACGATAACGACGAACATGATGATGGCAACATCGGCAAAGTCGGGCTCGCCCTTGACCATGCCCGTGAGCGCACTGATGACGGCGGCAACGATCAGCATGATGACCATAGGGTCAGCCATCTGTTCAAAGAAACGCCTCCACAGCGGCGTCTTCTCAGCTTCCTCGAGCTTGTTAGGGCCTGTCTTGGCGAGGCGCGAAGACGCCTCGTCGTTGCTCAGGCCGAGGTTCTCATCGACACCTTGGTCGCTGAGCACCTCCGCCGCGGCGGACAGGTATTCCTTTTGCATATAGAGTCCCCTCCTGGGATTCGGGCCACTCAGCAGATTGATGCCCGATCATAATTCCCAGGAGAAGGGCAAGGGCTCATCAAGGCTGCCGTGCTGAGCGGCAGTTGATAGTGGAGCTATGGTACCCCAAAGCGACGCGTCTAGCCAAAACAATCGGTTTGGAAATATGGTCCGCACGCAACGGTGCAGACCGTGTGATGCTCAACATTGGTAAAACGTTTTTTCTTCGGCACATCGCCAAACTGACATATCGCCCAGATAGCAGCGGTTAGAGCGGTTGGTAAATTTTTTCATATACCGTTTATCCCGCAAAAAATGAACTTCTAATTCGGCATACGGTCGATTTTATGGGGTATTCGGTCAGCATTTCGTTATAATCAACACGGTTTTATTTCTTATGGTTTATCTATCAGCGCAAGACGATGTCAGATGGAGGTCTGAATGTACAAGCGCACTAAGATTGTATGCACCATGGGTCCCGCCTGCGATAGCGACGAGACCATCCGCGAGATGATCAAGGCGGGCATGAACGTCGCCCGTTTTAACTTCTCGCACGGCTCCTACGACGAGCACCACGGTCGCATCGAGCGCGTCCGCCGTATTTCCAAGGAGCTCGGTCTGCCCGTCGGCATCCTGCTCGACACCAAGGGCCCCGAGGTCCGCACCGGCCTTCTGGTCGACGGCAAGAAGGTTGCCGTCAAGACCGGCGATAAGATCGTCGTCACCGCTCAGCCTACGTCCGAGGATTTCCACGGCACCGCTGAGCACATCTCCCTCGACTACCTGGCTCTGCCCTCCGAGGTCGAGAAGGGCTCCCTCATCCTGATCGATGACGGCCTGGTTGCCCTCGAGGTCGAGTCCGTCGACGGCCAGGACATGACCTGCGTCGTCAAGAATGACGGCCTGATCGGCGAGCGCAAGGGCGTCAACATGCCCAACGTCAACATCTCGCTGCCCGCCATCACCGAGCGCGATCGTCAGGACATCCTCTTTGGCCTGACCGAGAACATCGACTACATCGCCGCTTCCTTCATCCGTGACGGCGAGTCCGTCCGTGGCATCCGCAAGCTTTGCCGCGAGAACGGCGGCGAGCACGTGACGATCTTCCCGAAGATCGAGTGCGCCCTGGGCGTCGAGAACTTCGACGAGATCCTCGAGGCTTCCGACGGCATCATGGTCGCCCGTGGCGACCTGGGCATCGAGATCAAGCCCGAGCTCGTTCCCCACATCCAGAAGGAGATCATCGCCAAGTGCAACGCGGCCTACAAGCCCGTCATCACTGCTACGCAGATGCTCGACTCCATGCAGCAGAACCCGCGCCCGACGCGCGCCGAGGTTGCCGACGTTGCTAACGCCATCTACGACGGCACCGACGCCGTTATGCTCTCTGGCGAGTCCGCTGCCGGTAAGTACCCGGTCGAGGCCGTCAAGATGCAGGCCAGCATTGCTCTCGAGACCGAGAAGTACCTCCCGGCCCACGCTCCGCTCGAGGTTCCGGCCGATGCTCACGGCACCCGCGTCGTCAACAACGTTGTGGGTATGTCCGCTGTGAACATGGCTACCACCGTTGGCGCCAAGTGCATCACCGTGCCGACGACCACCGGTCGTACCGCTCGCCTGATCTCGCACTTCCGTCCCAACATGCCGATCTGCGCGTTCTCCCGCCACGAGTGGGCCGTCCAGCAGATGATCATGTACTGGGGCGTTATCCCGCATCAGGCCGAGATTACCCAGGGCACCGTCAACGGCACGATCGTCAAGGCGATCGAGACCGCTAAGGAGCTCGGCTACGTCGAGGCTGGCGATTTGACCGTCGCTACCGCCGGCGATCCCCGCATGAGCGTCCAGCTCGAGGACAAGGTCTCCTCGACCAACGTCGCTTACGTCGCTCAGGTGCGTTAAGTCGTACTTGCAAGCATGTTTGCATTGCAAAGGGCCCGGAAGGCTTCGCCTTCCGGGCCCTTTTTCTGTGTCAATGCCGGCACACGGCAAAACACGCACCCATTTCTTTACCAAAAGCGCGAAATCCACCTTTCGAGGCCCAAAAATAAAGTCCCAAGCGCTAAAAGTGTTCGCCCGATGGCGAAACCACACCTTACCCGACGCTGCTAAATCGTTTTAGCAAGAGCCAGATCGACCGCGTTTTCGGAAGTATGCGGCAAATTCTGAGACCTCCGAGCACACCCCGTTTTTTCGCAACAAAATGCCTGATAAACTGGCCTCAAAAGCCAGGTCTGCTCACAGGGTTCAGATTTTGCCGCATACTTCCGAATTGACGCTGGCATCGCACGGTCCAAAAGCACATTTCGACCAGGAGGATATCATGGACCTGACGCTATGCGGTCAATCCGCTTTTTACTATCACTGTATCCCGCCGCAGGTATTAGGGCTTTACCCCGCCATTAGCCTTGGCAATATGGATCGCAGATGTTGCGGCCTCGGAAGTCATGCAGTTGTAAAAGACCTACTTCACGCACCGCTTCACAGGTTTGTATTCACTCGAGCACAATCCGGGTCGCGAAGCCTGTTTAAATCGCACCTCCTGACCCAAGAGCCGCCTCCCGGGTCGTTTAGGCAAACTGAACATGGATTTGATGTCACGTCGCCCGAGTTTACGCTGCTCAGCCTTGCTACGCAGGTCTCACGCAACCAGCTACTCATGGCTTGCTACGAGATGTGCGGCTCCTTTGCAGTGTTTAAGCCCTGCGAGCGAACGCAACAACAACTTGATGAAGCTATTTCGCTTAAGCTCATTCCACCCAACTGCTGCTGGGAGCGTGTTGTCGACACCAAGGGCAATGACACCAATTTGTGGAAGCGCCCGCCGCTCCTCAGCGCGGCGGATATCGCCGCGTTCGCCAAGCAGGCTGCAGGCCTGCGCGGCGTTAAACAACTGCGCTGGGCGGCCGAGCACATGACGGGGCAGACCGCCTCGCCCTTCGAAGTACAGGCCTCTATGCTTGTCTCGCTCCCCCGCAACGAGGGCGGCATGGGCATCAACATCGCAAACAACGTGCGCATCCCACTCAGCGACGCCGCGCGCTCACTGTATGACAAAACCTGCTGCTACGCCGATATCCTCATCGAGAGCAACAACGACAGCATGGGCGTCATCTTGGAATGCCAAGGCCGCTCCGCCCACGATGGCGAAGCCGCAAGTCTCTCCGATGCCGAGCGCACCACCGCCCTCACAAGCATGAGCTATGACGTTATCCAGATAACCTATGAGCAAATCAAAGACACGAAGAGCTTTAACAACATCGCCGAACTCATCCATAAAAAGGCAGGGCTCCCCTACATCCCAAAGACCGATCAGAAACGCACCACCGAAGATGCCCTGCGGCGGGAGCTATTGGTCGATTGGGATGAGCTGTTCGCCGTCAAGCCGGCCAGCTAGCAGCTAGTGATCAGAGGGACTGCGGGGACGTCAGAAGCGGCAACGCGAGTCGCAAAGCCCACCTCGGTCAGCTCGATGACCTCGGTAAACGTTGCATCGAAAAACTCCTCAGTTAGCAGGCGGTATGGCGGATGATCGGGCTCACCGGGGTTTTCGCGCACAATCTCGTGCATAACGCCGATGGTCTTGAGCACATACTCCTTATGGATGGGATACTGCCCAAAACGTGCCGCAGCGGTATACAGACGATCGGTCGCACGCGGGATGGAAACAATGCCGAGCGTCTTACCAAACCAGTCAAAATCGCCCTGCTTTTTAATGCGGAATTCCTCGCACGGCTTGCCGCCGTGCGCCTCCAGGTACTGATTCACGCGCGTATTCCATACGGTATCGGCCACCAGATGCGACCAGACGCCCAGCGTTAAATCGAGCAGCGACTGCGCCACATCTTCGGGCGCAAGCGAGAACTCACAGGCGCCGGGACCGGCAACCGGCTCGGCATCCTTGTAGCGCTGGGGATAGTGCACGCGGTTCAGTCGCTCGCGCTCCTCGATAATCGAGGTCGCCGCGGCTGGCGCACCGGTGGGCGAACTTTTAAGCAGCGGCGTCACATAGGTATCCCAGAACTCGTGCTCGCGTGGTTTGGGGATAGGCTCGGGCTTAGCAAAGTGCGTGATGCGGTACGGGATGGGATCGGCAATGCCGGGAACCATGTAGCCCACAAAGATATCCGGAACCACGCAGCCAAACAAAAAGGCATTGCGGTCGCGCACGCTATCGGCAAGCACGCTAGCACGTGTCAGCAAGCGCTCCGTTTGAGCGATATGAATGTTCCAGCTTGGCATAGCCACCCCCATAAAAACCTGGATAACTATACCATCACGGCAAAGCCGCGCGGGCGGCTACGCACGCTCTACGCAGCAACTATTCCGCAGCGCCGCTCTCGGTTCCATACGACGACACCGGCGCCTCGACCACATGGTGATATCGATCGATATAGATGGCGCGGGCACCCAGGCGCCGCACCAAATCCTGATGATGCGTACTCATCAAAACCGTCTTACCGGCAGCAACGTAGGCCAGCAAAAAGTTGACTACGATGTCGCACGAGTCCTCATCGAGCCCGTTGGTGGGCTCATCGAGCACTAGGATATCGGGGTTCATCGATACGACCGCCGCCAGCGCAACGCGTTTCTTTTGCCCGCCCGAAAGCTGATAGGGCGAGGCATCGACCAGATCGGCAACCTGGAACAGCTCCATGGCATCGCGGACGCGGCGCTCGAGCTCGTCTGTCGGCAGCCCCATCTGCGCGGGACCAAAAGCAACTTCCTCGCCCACCGTGGCACAGAACAGCTGGGCGTCGGCATTCTGGAACACAAAGCCCACGCGCTGATGAAAACGCTGAGCGGCTGCGGAATCCTTGAGATATGCCGCATCGACCACGCGCCCATCGAACAGGTACGCACCCGCGTCCGTAAGCTCAAGGCCGTTAATAAGGCGCATGATCGTCGTCTTGCCACAACCGTTAGGACCAAGCAGGGCAACGAGTTCACCACGATCGACCTGCAGCGAAACGCCGTCGACCACCGTATGCCCCGTATATGAGAACACCACGTTGCGCAGCTCGATGAGCGGCGCGGCCTCGCCGCCCGCACCGTTCGTGCCCGCCGCACTATTCATATCGATCGTCAAAACGTCGCCCTTCCCTATTTGCATCCCCAGCAAGAACCAGCAGCGCCTACAGCACGGCGCACAACACTGCCAGCAGTGCCACGCCGGCCGCATAGACCGCATCGCGCCAGCCAAACCCGGCGCGCGCGGGCGCCGGATACGCACCGGCAAAGCCACGGCAAAGCATAGCCTCGTCCATCGCGTGGCTACATTCCATCGCCTTGATAAACGTCATGCCCATGATACCCGCCAGCGAGTCGGTGCGCGAAAAACCCGCAGGCGCACGACCCACACTGCGCAGCATGACCGATTCGCACAGATCGTGCGCCGTGCGTCCCAGCACTTCGATATGCTTGAGCGTCATATCAAACGTAAAGATGACCTCGTCGGGCAGATGCAACGTCTTGAGCGCCGCCGACATGCGGCTCCAGGTAAGCGTCCATGAAACGCCCAGCACAAGCGACACATTAATGAACGTCTTGAGCGCGATCTTGAGCATGGCGCCCGCGGCAGAAGCGCCCAGCAGCAGGGCAGGCAGCGCCAAAACCACCGCGAGCCCCGCAGCGCCAAGTGCCGGCACAAAGGTTGCCCGCAGCCCGCGTACGGGGCGCACGGCAACGAGCACCAGCGCGATAGCCGCCATCAACATCAGATACAGCGGGCTTTGCGTCAGGCACACGCACAGAACGCAGACGAACATCCCCACCAGGCGCACCGGAGCCGAAACGCAAGAAAGGGCGCGGTCGACCATCGACCCGCCCTCGTGCGCGCCTCCACCCAGGCGAACCCGCTCAAGCAGGCTCGCCAGGTGTAGGACATTCTTTTGCATCACACGATGCCGAGCCCCCGCGGGCTCGTATCGCTGCTCGACCGTAAGCCAGCTAGGCAGCTCGGCTATTGCCATGAGCACCGCTTTCCTTGACCGTCAGCGAGACCAGGCGGAATGCGATGGTGAGCACCGCCACGCCAATCACGCCCGAAAGAATATACATCGCGGCCTGGCCGGCAAAGCCAAGGCCTTGCTCCTCGGAATAGGCCTGCAGATAATCGCCCGTGGGCAGGGCATCGGCAAAGGTCGGGGTATCGAGACCGACCGAAGCCTGCAGGCTGTCGTCACCAGCCTCCTGAACGGCGGTCGCGGCGCCTTCAGCGCCCCACTCGCCCCAAGCGTCACCCGTGGCCAGCAGGCCCAGCGGCGTGGCTACGACAAGCACGGCAACCAAGATGAGCGTGGGGACCAGCGAGGTCTTCTTGGCAGCAGCGTCCTCGGCAGCAAGCTGGCCATCGACAGCCTCGGGGCCGACGATAATGCTCGGCGCCGTCTTCTTAATGAAGCCGTAGATGGCGGCCGTCGCCACGCCCTCGATCACGCCGGCAACCAGCATATGCGGGATCAACATGGCCGGAATAGCCACGGACAGCGGGAAGGGGCAGTACAGAGGGGCGCCCGAAGCGTTGGTGAAGAGCATCGGCTGAATACCAAACTCGATTGCCGCGCACAGGGCCGCCAGGCACAGGCCGACCCAACCGCTCACGATGGCAGAAACCGAGGTGCCCCAGCTCTTGTCGTGCAGACGGCTGTTGAGCGCACGGAACACGATAGCAGCGACAAACGGCAGCACAAAGGCCATGTTAAAGCAGTTGGCGCCAAACGACAGAACGCCGCCGTCGCCAAACAGCAGCGCCTGCAGCGCCAGCGCGACCGAGACAGCGATAGCCGCGGCCTCGGGGCCCAGCAGCAGCGCGATGAGTGCGCCGCCGACGGCGTGACCAGTGGTGCCGCCGGGCAGCGGCACGTTGAACATCATGAGCAAAAAGGAGAACGCAGCGCAAATACCCAGAAAGGCCATATGCTCGCGATCGAGCGTGGCGCGCACTTTCTTGATGCAGTGAACCCATACGGGCACCATCGCCACCGCCATAACGGCATCGGTCTGCGGGGACAGATAATTATCGGGAATATGCATGAGCCCTCTCAATCAGAACGTTGCGTATTACGTTTCTAACAATCCGTAACACCGACTCTGCATACTAACAAAAAGGCGCCCCGCCCACAACGCAGCACGCCCTTGCAATACGTACGTTATTAACCCAGGCCCACGCACCGCCCAATAAAGGGCCCTTGCACTCCCAACTATCCGGTCACCCGGAAGAAGGTGCGGTCCGCTCGCAACAAGGTTAGCGCAGGAACCCGCCCCCGAGAGGGGTTTTCTAAGGCAACATCCCGCAGCCGCGAAGCGGCGAGGACGTTGCCGTGAAAACCCCGCAGGGGGCGGGTTCCGAACAGCAAAGATTACGAGCGGACCTCGCCATTTACGCCCTTGCACACCTTGGTGACGATCTTCTGGTGCGCCTTCTCGACCTCTTCGCTGGTAAGCGTGTGGTCGTCGGAGCGATACGTAAGCGCAAAGGCCATGGACTTTTTGCCCGCTCCGATGCGGATGGGATCGCGGTAGACGTCGAACAGGCGCACGCCCTCGAGCAACTTACCGCCGGCGCTCGTAATGCGGCGCTCAAGATCCTCACAGGTCACGGAGTTGTCAACCACAATGGCAAGGTCGTGCTCAACGGCCGGGTACTGCGAGAACTCACGGTAGTTCTCCTGGTTGCGGGCGCCCTTGATCAGCTTGTCCAAGTCGAGCTCAAAGGCAACGACGACCTCATCGATGCCCATCGCCTCGCGCGCCTCGGGGTGAATCTCGCCGACCCAGCCCAGCACGGTTCCGCCGGACAGAACCTCGGCCGCACGACCCGGCTGCAAGAAAGCGTAGCCCTCGCCCTCGACGGGACGGAAGCGGACCTTCTCGATGCGCAGCTGGGCGAGCAGCTCCTCGACAATGCCCTTGCCAAAGAAGAAACGCAGCTTGCGGTACTTCATGTTCCAAGACTGCTCGCTCCACTGACCCGAGAGCACACCCGCCACGGACTTGGTCTCCTTGGGCAGGCTGGCGTTCTCGCGACCGTGGAACAGGCTGCCGACCTCGTACAGATGCACGTTAGGCGTGCCGTGGGCCTCGTTGTAGGCCACAGACTGCAGCAGACCCGGCAGCAGCGAGCGGCGCATCTCGGTCTGCTCGGCCACCAGCGGGTTCATGAGCACCACGGGGCAGCCGCGGCCTTCGGTGGACATGCCAATCTTCTCCAGATCGCCCGGGGCGGCAAAGCCAAAGGTCGTGGTCTCGTTGAGGCCGCAGGCGCGCAGGATCTCGCCGACCTTGCGGGTGAGCTTCTGTTCGCGGGTCAGGCCGCCGATGTGGTTCTTGGCAGCCGGGATGGTCGCCGTCACACGGCCCATGCCCCATAGGCGCAGGACCTCCTCGATCAGGTCAATCTCGCGCGGCAGGTCGGGACGGAAGCTCGGCGGGGTAACCATAAAGTCCTCGCCGTCGCGCTCGACGGTGCAGCCCAGGCGGGTAAGCGAACGCTCGATAAAGTCGGGCTCGATGTCGGCACCGCAGATGGCATGCACGCGGGTCAGGCGCAGCTTGATGCTGTCGATGGTCTTGGGCGCGGGGAAAACATCGACATAGCCGGGAGCAACCTCGCCGCCGGCGATCTCCTCGATGAGCGCGCAGGTAACGTTGGCGACATCCACGCAGCCAGTCTCGTCAACCTGGCGCTCAAAGCGAATGGAGGCGTCGGAGATCAGCGACAGATCGCGGCTGGTGTGCGAGGTGCGACCGGCGTTGAAGCAAGCGCTCTCGACCATCACGTCGACGGTGTCGTCCTCAATCTCGGAATCCATGCCGCCCATAACGCCGGCCAACGCCACGGGGCGCTCGCCGTCGGTGATAAGGCCCATGCCGGCGTCGAGCACGCGCTCTTCGCCATCGAGCGTCGTGAATTTCTCATCCTGCTGGGCGGCGCGAACCACCACGCGACGGTGGCCATCGCGCTCGGCAAAGGTGTCCAGGTCAAAGGCGTGCAGCGGCTGACCGGTGAGCATCATCACGTAGTTGGTGATGTCGACGATGTTGTTGTGCGGACGCACGCCCAGGGCGTTGAGGCGCTTGACCATCCAGTCGGGCGACGGGCCGACCTTCACGTTGCGCACGATGCGGGCGACATAGCGGTCGCACAGGCCCTCGTCGGCAATCTCGACGGAAAGCTCGTCGTCGGTCGCGCGGCCAGTCTCCGCCTTGATGGCGGGCAGCTCAACGTGGAAATCGCGATCGAAAATGGCGCCGGTCTCGCGGGCCATGCCGATCATGGACAGGCAATCGGGACGGTTGGGCGTGATCTCGCAGTCGAGCACAGTATCACTCGAGCCCACGTACTCGGCAAACGGCATACCGCAGGGCGTGTCCTCGGGCAGAATCATGATGCCGGAGTGGTCGCCACCCAAGCCGAGCTCGCGCGCAGAGCAGTTCATGCCCATGGACACGACGCCGCGAAGCTTGCTCTTCTTGATCTTGACGTCGCCGGGCAGGACAGCGCCGATCATGGCCGTGACGATGTGGTCGCCGGCCTCAAAGTTCTGCGCGCCGCAGACGATCTGCAGCGGAGCGGGGTTGCCGTCAGCGTCGAGGTTCTTGTCGCCCACGTCGACCGAGCACACATACATGTGGTCGCTATCGGGGTGCGGGGTCTTGGTGAGTACCTTGGCGGTCACCACGTGGTCGAAGGACTCGCCCACGGTATCGATCGCCTCGACCTCGGTGCCGGTACGGATATATTCGTCCGAAAGGGTCTTGGGATCCTCCGGAATATCGATCATGGTCTTGAGCCAGTCGTAAGAAACGCGCATGTAGCTCTCCTAGTTCTTAATCTCCGCATAGGGAGGAAATATCAAATGAAGACGTTCGCCTTAGGGTTGTCCAGGTGCCCCAGGTTGGCGTGAAAGAGGAGCGACGCGTACTAAAGGTACGCGAGCGACGGTTTGAACGCCAAGATGGGGTGCCTGGGCAAGCCTAGAACTGATTCAAGAAGCGCATATCGCCCGTCATGAGCGTTCGCAGGTCCGGCAGGTCGTAGCGCAGGGCCGCGACGCGCTCGGCGCCAATACCAAAGGCGAAGCCGGTGTACTTCTCGGGATCGATGCCACAGTTGATCAGGACGTTGGGGTCGACCATGCCGCAGCCCAGGATCTCGATCCAGCCGCTGTGCTTGCAGAAGTTGCAGCCCTTGCCGCCGCACACGTGGCAGCTCACGTCCACCTCGCAGCTGGGCTCGGTGAAGGGGAAGAAGTGCGGGCGGTAACGCGTCTTGCGATCCTCGCCAAACATGCACTTAACAAAGTAGTCGAGCGTGCCCTTCAGGTCGCCAAAGGTGATACCCTCGTCGACGACCAGGCCCTCGATCTGGTTGAACTGCGGCAGGTGGCAGGCGTCGGCCGTGTCGGGACGGTAGACGGTGCCCGGGCAGATCATGTAGATGGGCGGCTTTTGCGACTCCATAGTGTGGATCTGCACGCCCGAAGTCTGGGTGCGCAGCAGCACGTCGGACTCGCCGTGGGCGTGAGCCTCGGGGTGCGCGACGCTGCCGGGGTTGTTGTCGACCACGTAGAAGGTATCGCGGGCCGAGCGGCTCGGGTGATCCATGGGGGCGTTGAGCGCGGTGAAGTTGTAGTAGGAGGTGTCGACCATGGGGCCGGACTCGACGGTGTAGCCGATGCCGCAGAAGATGTCCTCGGCCTCCTCGATAATCTGCTTGATCAGGTGCTGGTGGCCGATCTGCGGACGGATGCCCGGCAGCGTGATGTCGACGGCGTCGTGCTCCAGTGCGCGCTTGAGGGCGGCGGCCTTCATCTCGGTGTTGCGCTCGTCGAGCATGCCCTCAATCAGCTGGCGCATCTCGTTGGCTCGCTTGCCCATCACGGGACGATCCTCGGGGGCGAGCTTGCCCATCATGCGCATCAGGCCGGTGATGCGGCCCTTGCGGCCGAGCAGCTCAACGCGCGCAGCCTCGAGCTTGGCTGCGTCGTCGGCGCCTGCGACGAGCTCCTTGGCCTCTTCCTCGAGTTTGACCAGATCATCAATCAGACTCATGTCTTCCCTTTCGTCTCTCGCGCATCCGCGCTCCGGGACGGCTGACGCCGCCCGATGCTGCGGATGCGCGGCCCGGTTCGGTAACAAAAAACCGTCCTCGGGCATGTGCATTGCCCAAGGACGGTTGAATTCCGCGGTACCACCTTGTTTGACCCAGCGGATGTCTGGCCCGCCGTGCCCACTCTGCACCCCTTATCGCGAGGCTCACGGCTTCCCTACTGGGGCTTCGCCGCCGCTAGCCGCGCGCCCGTTGAGGTCGCTGCTCGGGAGTGAACGCTTGGCCCTTGCCACCGCAGGAAGGCTTGCAGCCCATGACCTTCCCTCTCTTGCCGGCGACGCGGCGGGCAAAACCCTCTCCGTCAACGCATTGGGCTATAGGATAACACATTCTGCGAGCATATCGCCGCGTTCCGTTTTGTTCGCACTGGGTACAAGGTAGGTAGCTGTGCAAACTGGCCGTACGCCCACCCGTGGCGTCCGGTCTGCGAGATCAAGGATATAGGTATGGGAAAGAACAAGGATAAGATGGCCAAGCCCGCAGCGGATAAGACGCCCAAAGGCATGAAGGTCGATAAGGCTGTCAAAAAATTCCGTAAGCTCGAGGGCAAGCTGTGGACTCGCGAGTACCTGCTCAAGATTGCCGAGTTTGACGGCGCGACCATTGCTCCCGCCAACGGCGCCGCGGCCCGCGCCGATGCTATGGGCACCCTTGCTGGCGAGCATCACAAGCTGCTGACCAGCAAAAAGTCTGTCGAACTTGTGCGCTCGCTGGCACGCGAGACCGTCGCCGGTGGCAAGATCGACGACCCGCAGCTGCTCGACGAGATTCGCGTACTCGGCCGCGACCAGCGCGAGGCAAGCGTCATCCCCACCGAGGAAGCCGAGGCCTGGACCAGGCTCACCTGCGAGGCCGACGCCGTGTGGCACAAGGCCAAGACGGCCAATGACTGGGCGAGCTTTGAGCCCTATGTGGATAGAATCGTCGCCCAACTTAAGCATCAGGCCGAGCTCATGGACCCCAAGCGCGACCCATACGATGTTTGGCTCGACCAGTACGAGCGCGGCCTTTCCGCCAAGAGCTTCGACGCGTTTTGCGATGAGGTCAAGGCGACGGTCGTGCCGCTCGTGCACGCCATCGGCGAGCGCGGCCAGCAGCCGGCTGCCGACTTTTTGCACGCCCGCGTGCCTGAGGCCGCCCAGCGTGCCATGAGCTTCGACCTTATGAAGCTTGTCGGCCTGGACCTAGACGACACCACGCTTGCCTTTACCGAGCACCCGTTTAGCGAGGGCTTTTCCGTGGGTGACGCGCGCATCGCGACGCACATCTACGAGGACGACTGCATCTCCAACGTCTACAGCATCATCCACGAGGCAGGACACGCCGCCTACGAGCTAGGCGTCAATCCCGCCTATGCGCGCACGTGCCTGGAGGGCGGCACCTCCATGGGCATCCACGAGAGCCAGAGCCGCTTCTTTGAGAACACCGTGGGCCGCAGCCGCGCCTTTATGGGACCGCTGCTGCAGGTGCTGCGCCGTCACGCGCCCGAGGCCTACGGCGACGTGGACGAGGACACGCTCTACCGCGCCGTGAACATTGCGCAGCCGTCGCTGATCCGCACCGAGGCCGACGAGCTCACCTATCCGCTGCATATTATGGTGCGCTACGAGATTGAACGCATGCTGTTTGCCGGCGAGGCCACGGCCAAGGACATCCCCGCGCTTTGGAACCGCTTTATGAACGAGTACTTGGGCATTCCCGTTCCCGACGACACGCACGGCTGCCTGCAGGATACGCACTGGAGCGGCGGCTCGTTTGGCTACTTCCCCACCTATGCGCTGGGTAGCGCCTACGACGCCATGTTTGTGCCGGCCATGTGCCGCGACGGTGTCGACCTTAACGGCGCCTGTGCGAGCGGCGACCTGGCGCCCGTCCGCGCCTGGCTGGGTGAGCGCATTTGGCAGTGGGGCCGCGCCAAGGACGCGCCGGAGCTCATCAAGGGCGCCTGCGGCATGGCGTTCGATGCCCGCTACTACTGCAGCTACCTGCAGGACAAGTTCACCACGCTGTACGAGTTGTAAGGCATAACCGACACGCCGACGCAAAGGGGGCGCCGCGGGATCAATCCCACGGCGCCCCCTAGTCATTGGGGACGTTCCTTTTTTGCCGGCAGTTTAGGAACGTCCCCAGGTGCCGGATGACTGCTCCGGAGAGGCTGTGGGCAAAAAAGGGCAAAAATGAGTACTGCTGTCTGGTTGATAGCATTATTTTGGGCTAAAACAGGGTCCCAAATGAGATTTATTCTCATTTGGGACCCTGTTTATTGGACATGTGAGGAGCAATGCTCTTTGATATAACGTCCAGGCGTTGCCAAAATAGCCTCTTAGGGCAAAATTTGCTGTTACTTATTTAGTAACAGTACTCATATTTGCCCTTTTTTGACCACAGCCTTTTATAACCCCATTACAGTCTGAAGTGGGCCACCGATAAATTTCGATG
>NZ_QSGH01000039.1:416-2632 GCF_003468085.1 Collinsella sp. AM41-2BH | reverse complement strand
TGGCGAAGCCCATGGCCGGCAGGATGTTGGCGGCAACGCCGAAGCCAGCAAGGACAAAGGGCGGGATGAAGTCGAGCATGCCCTGGATGGCGTCAGCACCCAGATAGAACGACAGCGAGCACAGCAGGAACGCCATGATGACACCGGTGGAACCGATCAGGAAGTGCATCGCATAGACACCCTTAAGGTTGCCCTGGCCGGAGAAGACATCAGCGCGGTCAACCAGGATCGGCAGGGCGGCGTTGAGGATGTTCTTGATGGCAAGGCACAGCGTGGCGATGGGCATGGCAAGCGCGATGGCTGCCTCGGTACCCTGACCGAGCTGAATGGCAAACGCACAGGCGAGCACGCCGCCGATCGTCTCATCAGGCGGCACGTAGGCGCCGATGGAGATCGAGCCCATGAACAGCAGCTCCAGGCTCGCACCGATCGCGAGACCAGACTGCAGGTCCCCCAGGACCAGGCCCACGAGCGGGCACAGGACGATGGGACGGAACGCATAGAGCGTACCGAGCTGGCAGTCGAACTTACCAAATGCGGCGATAAGTCCGATGAGGATTGCTTGGGTAAGCATACATCCCCCTTTCCTAATAGGACACTACGAAGAGCTCAGACTCTTCGAATTCAAACGCCTAGAGCACGCTTGCGCAGTCGACCTTGGGGTCATCGGCCAGAGGACGGATCTCGACCTCAACGCCACGATCCATCATCTCGCGCACATCGGCTTCCTCGGCCGCGGTCAGGAAGATCTGACGAGAGACCTGACGAGCATCGGGGCGCTTCTCATCCTTCGGCTTGGTGTTGCCCAGGTTGACCGACTTGATCTGCGGGCAGCCCTCAACAAGCTGCTTTGCCTCAGCGATGGTGGCGACGCAGATGATCATCTTGTACTTGTCAGTCACGCCCGAATTGATAGCTTCGATGGCATGCTCCATATCTTTAATGACGAGCTTGCAGCCGGCAGGCTTGCCCATCTTGAGTGTCGTCTTCCACACCGGGTCGTTGGCGACCTTATCGCCCACGCAGAAAATGCAGTTGGAGCCAAGGCCCTGAACCCAGGAAACTGCGACCTGGCCATGAAGCAGGCGATGGTCAACGCGAAGTAGCTGAATCATAATGTGACCCCCCAAAGGTCTTGCGCCGTCTTACGGCATGTCAATAGGTGCTGCGGATTAGAACTCTTCCTCCTCGTCGTCATCGACCAACAGGTCGTTGACAAACTTCACGCGCGTATCGTCCGCAGCGACGATGGTGCGAATCGTCTCCTCAACCGGCGCCGACTCTTCAGAGAACAGCAGCTGGATGAGCAGAGGAAGGTTCATGTTGGTAACGAGGTACGTGCGGGGACGTGTCTGGACGATCTTGGTGAACTCGTTGTTGACGCTGCCGCCAAAGAGGTCGGTGCAGACAACGACATCGTCGTCGGCAGACATGCCCGCCAGCAGTTTTTGGGCCTCCTCGGCCACGTCCATGCGGTCATCGACGAACATCGAAAGATCGTGGACGTTGTCGCGCGCGCCCGAGAGCAGCTCGACGCTCTCCTTGATGCCGGTAGCGAAGTGCGCATGGCTGGCGATGATGTACTGTCTCATTCTGTGTTCCTCTCAATAGCCCGGCACGTTCCCGCACCCGTTTTCTTTAGTAGTCGAACTGGTGATAGTAGCGACGATACTTGAGGTTGTGCTTGGTGACCGTCTCGTAGTAGCGAGCCAGGCGGTCGGTCACGAGCACCGTCAGAATCCACGGGGAGACGATGACGCGGAACTCGTCGTCAAGGCCGGGGATCGCGAACTCGGCGGTGTCGATGATGTTGATGTCGGTGTCGCCGGTCACGCCGCGGCTGAGGAACGCGCGGACGCGCTCGTCGAGCTTGCGGTTCTCGTCCTCGCCCATGAACAGGAACACGGGGACGCCGGGCTCCACGAGTTCGAGGGTGCCGTGGAAGAAGTCGGCCGAGGTGATGTAGCGGGTGCGCTTCCACTGCATCTCCTCGAGGATGCACATCGAGAACAGGATGGTCTCGCCCCACAGGGCGCCGGAGCCGATGAACATGGTGTAGGGGGCCAGGGCGTACTTCTTGGCGAGCTCCTCGGCGCGCGGCTCGAAGCGCTTGCGGATATCGAGCATGTCCTTCCAGATGTCCTTGGTCTGCTCGATAAACAGATCGAACTTGGGGAAGCAGCCGCGGCGGTTGAGCAGGCGCAGGCCGAAGCAGT
>NZ_QSGH01000039.1:0-274 GCF_003468085.1 Collinsella sp. AM41-2BH | reverse complement strand
TCCTTCATCTTCTTGACGGCCTCGAGGACCTCGGGGGTGGTGCCGGACTCGGAGGCGGTGAGCACGACGGACTTCTCGGTCATGCGCTTGTGGCCCATGACGTTCCACTCGGCGGCGTGGATCAGGTAGACCTCGAGGTCGCGGTCGCCGAACTTGTTCATGAGGTACTCGAGCTGCATGAGCTCGTCCCAGGTGCCGCCGACACCCATCAGGAACACGGCGTCGTAGCCCTCGTCGGCGACCTTGTCGGCGAGCGCGGTCATCTTCTTGCCGG
>NZ_QSGH01000038.1:0-2895 GCF_003468085.1 Collinsella sp. AM41-2BH | reverse complement strand
GCTGGGGTAGAGGTGGTAGAAGCCGTCGAAAAGGCTCTTGACTACTTTCGATTGATGCTCAGTGCCCATTGTATTCGCTACGATTAAACTCGGCACAGGGGATACTGGTTTTCCGTGCGAAAACGCTCATGCCGCTAAATTGAGCGACCGCCTGTACTGCAGCGGGATCATCCGCCCGAGCGATCCCTTAATCCGTCGCCCGTTGCGCCAATCGGCAGAAGCCACGCGTGGACGCTAATCGCTCGAGCGAATCGTCGTCGGTTTCCGTTTAACGATTTCTTTTTCCGCTATTATCTGACCCTCGGACTTCCTCGTGATAGAAGTAGTCCACGATCACCGGATGCCCCTGGGGGACTCTGCCATAAGGCATTTCGTTGTCCACAAAGGGGCAATCGTACTTCTTGGCCATTTCCTCGGCTTTTACTTCAAGCGCTTCAAAATAGCTACGGTTGCGCTTGTTATAGATCTCATCGTAAAGCGGTACGAGATTGGGATGTTTCTCGGCGATATAATCCAGGATCGCTTTTTTGAAACCACCCCGAAGATTGAGATTTTCGAGCCAAAACAAATCGCACCGATCCTTTACTCGCTCAAAAATCATCTCAAAATCCGTGATGCCGGGAAATACCGGGGACACGAAGCAGACCGTACGGATACCTTCGTCATACACCTGCTTCATAGCAGCGATACGACGCTCGATGCTCGACGCGGAGTCCATATCGTTCTTGAAGTTCTCATCCAGCGTGTTGATCGACCATGAAACGGTCACTCGTCCAAGCCTCTTCAGCAGATCGATATCCCGTACCACAAGATCGGACTTTGTGCAGATCAGAATTTCTGCATCGCTGCTAATCAGCTGCTCCAGGAGTTTCCTGGTATTCCCGAATCGCTCCTCCTGTGGATTGTAGCCATCCGTCACAGAACCGATAACCACCCGCTGTCCAGCGTATTTCTTCGGATTCTTGATTTCCGGCCAATGCTTCACATCAAGAAAGGTGCCCCATTCCTCCTTGTGTCCGGTAAAGCGCTTCATAAAGGAGGCATAGCAATACTTGCAGGCATGCGTGCAGCCTACATAGGGATTGACCGAGTAGCCGCCTACCGGCAGGCTGGACTTGGTCATGATGTTCTTTGCTTCCACCTCATTGATGAGGATTCCATCGATCACTTCCGCCATGTTCTCTGCACCTCCAGCACTCTTTCGAATTCTTCCGGCAATTCCTGAATCATGTTTTCGTCCCCTATGACAGAGACGAGGTCTTCCTTCATAAACATTGGAATGCCAAGCGCGTGCGCCTGGTCCGTCAAAGACCATGCCCACTCCGGTTCCGTATGAACCTTCCTGCTCTGCGTCCCGGTCATGGTGCCGACGACGATCCAGTTGATTCCGGAAAGGTCGACCGTACCGGGATCGTCGAATAGCGGCTCAAAAGTAACGAAGAAGTGATTTGCTTTGACGTTTTTCCGAAGGGCGTCGATACGCCACAGCTCCGCTTTCCTCGTCACCGTAACGCCGAACCATGCGTTTTCCAGGTCGGTATCTAAATCCAGCAAATCGGGTCTCTTGGTCAGGAACAGGAACTGATGCTGTGGATTCTCATGGATCTTTGCAAATACCTCGTCTCGCCATTCCAGCTTCCACCCGGAGAGATCGCTCATGCCGGTAAGGAGAAAGTTCTGCGGGCGTTTCTTTTCCATCATCTTGAGCTTGCTCGGGAAGAACGCAGGATCAGCGAAGTCGTCAATCATATGCCAACGTTTCACATTGTTACGGGCATAGCAATATGGACACCCCACCGTGCAGCCGATGACGATATTCATATTCTGAATCTGATTTTTGATGCAGATGCTCATAACGTCTGCCTACCTGCCTCTCCCGTAAACACGCAATCAGCCTCCCCCACCTTGCGGGCAAAAGCCTCGATATCTTGCTTGCAAGCAGCAGGCTCGCAATCGCTCAAATCGTATGACGTGCCGCCGTTTCGATAGACGGCCCGATGGGAAAACGATCGGCTGACAAGCCCGATGCCGAGCTTCTCGCACAGGGTCATCCGTGATCCCTTTCAGCTATAAAAAAACAGGTGTCTATAAACAGTATCCTTGTTGATTTTCGCAGGGGCAATGAACAAACGCGTGCACCTGTCGATAAACGAACAGCTACTGGACATTGTCAAACGACTCAGATTGGAGAGGCGATGGGAGAAACCAAGATCGACCGCCGGCGGCGCTACACCCTCTCGGTCATACGGGAGGCGTTCTTCGCGCTGCTGGCCGAGGTCGGCTTCGCGAAGATGACGGTGGCGGACATCTGCCGCCGCGCCGAGATCAACCGGGGAACGTTCTATCTGCGTTACGAGGATAAGTACGCGCTGCTCGATGCGCTTATCGACGAGGCATTGGCAGCGGCTCCCCCGCTTGAGGGGGTTGAATCGGCAACGCTTTGCCAGCGTCCGCCGGCAGACGACGATTATCGCCTGCTTTATTCGGACAGCGACGCATACGCTCGCGTAGCCCAGCGCGTCATAGAACGCGGAGCGGAGCAGATGGTTCCCTGGGTCATGGAGAAAACAGGGCTTTCACGCGAAGACGCCTTCCTGCTCTTCGTCCACAACGTCCAGGGCAATCTGGCCGTCAACCGCCTGCTCGGCTGGAGACGAGGTCCCGAGTTCGCCCATGCCCAGGAGCTGCTCAACGCCTATTCCGAAGGGGGCTTACTGGCGGTATCCGCTCTTCGCGATTCCGATAACCCATCGTGACCTGCGATTCAGGAATACCAGCCTCCGAGCCCTCTCGTTCGGAGGCTGCGACTAAAACCTCATTGCGCGTCTACCGCTCCGCGTTACTCGCCACCTGCCCGTGCCGCCGAGAGCAGGGCGCCCAAATCGGCCTGGATCG
>NZ_QSGH01000037.1:0-3102 GCF_003468085.1 Collinsella sp. AM41-2BH | reverse complement strand
ATCAGCTCAATGTGTTCGGTTGAGATCGGAAATCAACCTTCGCGCGTGGGCCTCGATTATCGACCGTTCGCGCGTGGGCGCGTGGGCGTAAACTTTTAGTTGGGCAAATCCGGCAGATTGGAGCTTGAAACATGAGGGATATGCACCTCATGTCGCTCATAAAACGTCTCCTGACCTCGAAGGAGAACGTTTTTTAGCGATAAAAGGAGACATAAATATGATCTGGTTTACCAGCGACACCCACTTCGGGCATGAGAACGTGCTGAAGTTCACCGACCGCCCGTGGGAGACGATTTGGCAGATGAACGACGCCATCGTCGACAACATCAACGGCAAGGTTGCCGTGGACGACGAGCTCTACATCCTGGGGGATTTCTCATTCAAGATGACCGCCCAGGACGCCTACGGGCTGCGCAAGCGGATCGCCTGCAGGCGCATCCACCTCGTCCCGGGAAACCACGACAAGGACTGGACCCAGCCGGCGGTCGCGGGCGCCTTCACCGTGGAGCCGCCGATCTGCGTGCTCAAGATCGACGGGCAGAAGATCGTCCTGAGCCATTACCCCATGGCCGACTGGCAGGGTATGGGCCATGGATCGTGGCACCTCCACGGACACATCCACAGCGGCGACGGCGCGTACAACGAGTTCAACCGCAAGCAGGGCCTTCTGCGCTACGACGTCGGTTGCGATGCCAACGGGCACTCCCCGGTGAGCCTCGACGAGCTGAGGGAATGGTTCGCCGGAGTCGACGAGCCGTGCGACCGGGTGAAATGGCCCTGGTGGGTCAACGAGACCGGCGACAGGCAGGTCGAGCGCGAGCTGGCGGCGTACAAGCGGAAAGAGGCGATCCGATGACGGTCTATGTGACAGGCGACATCCACGGTGGGCTCGACATGCAAAAGCTCCGCGACTGGGAGCTTGGCGACAGTCTTACCAGCGACGACTATCTCATCGTTGCCGGTGACTTTGGCTTTCCGTGGGGCTTTTCTGCCGAGGAATGCGCCGACATCGCCTGGCTGGAGTCGCGCCCCTACACGGTACTGTTCGTCGACGGCAACCACGAGCGCTTCGATCACTGGGCGGAGCGCCCCATGGAGCCGTGGCATGGCGGGCTGACGCAGCGCCTGTCGGACACCTCGCCCATTCGGCGCCTGACGCGCGGCGAGGTCTTCGAGCTCGACGGCTCGACAATCTTCACCATGGGCGGTGCCACGAGCGTGGACAGGGAATACCGCGTTCCGTATTCCAGCTGGTGGCCTCAGGAGCTCCCGGACGAGCGCGAATTCGATGCCGCGCGGGCAAAGCTCGACGAGGTCGGCTGGAAGGTCGACTGCGTCATCACCCATGCCTGCGCCACGCGCATGCTCTCGCCGACGCTCTACCCGGACCCGGGCTGGGAACGCCCCGATGTGGACCGGCTGACCGGATTCCTCGACGAGCTCGAGGACCGCCTGGACTACAAGCGCTGGTATTACGGCC
The DNA here is from genome assembly GCF_003468085.1 of Collinsella sp. AM41-2BH. Lineage (NCBI taxonomy): Bacteria > Bacillati > Actinomycetota > Coriobacteriia > Coriobacteriales > Coriobacteriaceae > Collinsella > Collinsella sp. AM41-2BH. The sequence goes on along the minus strand of NZ_QSGH01000037.1, from coordinate 1,622 downwards.
ATTTTCACCGAGACGGCAATCCGGACGAACGGCACACGGTGCTGTATGACCGGATCGTGAGGCTCGGGGACAAACTCCTGCCGTGGGGTGCGTACTGATGACGGTCTATGTGACAGGCGACGTGCACGGCAGGGCCGAGTACGGGTCCAGCCGGTTTGCATTCAAAAATTGGCCGCTGGGCCGGACCCTGACGCGCGATGACGCGGTGATCGTGGCCGGCGACTTCGGCTTTGTCTGGGACGGCTCGAATGCTGAGAGGTATTGGCTCGACTGGTTCGAGTCGAAGCCCTGGACCACGTGTTTCGTAGACGGCAACCATGAGAACCACCACGCCCTGGCCGGGCTGCCGGTGCGGGAGTGGAACGGCGGGCTCGTCCATGAGGCACGACCGCACGTGCTGCACCTGATGCGCGGAGAGGTGTTCGATATCGACGGGCTCACAGTCCTTGCCATGGGCGGCGCCGCGAGCAACGACAGGCAGTATCGCAAGGAGGGGAGGAGCTGGTGGCCTGAGGAGATGCCGAGCGAGAAAGAGACGGAACACTGCCGTTCCTCGCTCGACCGCGTGGGCTGGAAGGTCGACTACGTTGTGACTCACGAGGCTCCGGCTGCCCTTGCTGAGGGGCTGTGTCGCGAACGCGGACGTGAGTACCGCGGGGATCCGCTGCAAACCTTCCTGGGTGAGCTCGACGGACGGCTCGGCTACCGCGTCTGGTTCTTCGGTCACTACCATCGCGATAAATGGTGCGACACCAGGCATCGCCTTATCTACCGAGACATCGTGCCGATCGAAGATGCTGCGCCCGGTTCTAGAAACCTTCTAAAAGCGCTCTAGAAGGTTTCTAGAAATCAGTTACCTGACAGGAAGGGCGCGGGACTACTCGCCCCTCATCTTGGTCATGACCTCGACCTTGGCCTCGGCCACGGTCGCCCGCCGCTCGGAGGCGGCGAGGCGGTCCTTGAGGGCGGCGACTTCGGCCATCAGGTCGCGCTGGGCCAGTAGCGCATCGCTCAGCTCGGCCTGGGCTTTCAACGCAGCGTCACGCTCGCCGCGCAGTCGCTCGATCTCATCGGCCATGGCCTCAGCCTCGGCGTGGGGCTGGGCGACCTGCCTGCCGAGCCCCTTAGCACGGGAAAGGTGCCTGACGCCCGCGGCGTGGAGCTCGTTGTTCTCGAGTTCGAGACTCGCGGTATCGAGTTCGAACTTCTCCTCTATAAAGGCAATCCGCTCATTGCAGTCGGCCTCAATTTTTTCATTCCGATCCGTCGCCTCGGCGAGCTTGCGGTTGAATTTGTCGAGCTGGGCCCTGAGCAGCGCGTTCTCGGTCTTGAGATCGGCGGTCTCGCGCAGCAGCTTCTCTCGCCAAGCCTTTTCAATCTGCTCGGCGGCCTCATCGAGGACGTCCTTCACGCCGGGCGTCTCGCTGATTTTTCTGTCGTTCGGGTTGTCTGTCATCGTGCGGCACTCCAATCAACAATGGGCATGGCTCCGCCATGCCGTACGGCTGGGAACAAATACGCGGCCGCTGTTGAGTTGTGTTTGTCCTGCGCTTGGTGAGTTCTAAAAGCGTCTCAAGTCATAGGTTGATTTCCGATCTCAACCGAACACATTGAGCTGATGG
>NZ_QSGH01000036.1:0-4679 GCF_003468085.1 Collinsella sp. AM41-2BH | reverse complement strand
TATCTTTTTAGTGCCCTCGGATTGGGTCATAGTGTCTGTCGTTGCCAAAACATCGGCGTTGCCTTGGTCCGGACTAGTCGTTGGGTAGTCATTGGGGACGTTCTTAGACGACTAGTCAAACAAGAACGTCCCCAATGACTACCCACAAAGCGAGAGTGGATCTCGTCATTTTGCGGCACTTGGGGACGTTCCTTTTCTGCCGGCAGTTAGGGACACTCCCTGTACAAAAACCGCCCCGTCCTCTGTAGAGGACGGGGCGGTTTGTCTTTTAGGCTTGAGCGGCCAGGCTTATGCAAAGCGGGCGACGAGCTCCTGGAGCACGTCGGTCATCTTGACGAGCGAACTGACCGGGACAAACTCGTTGACGCCGTGGTAGCAATAGCCGCCGGTGGAAAGGTTGGGGCAGGGCAGACCGCGGAACGACAGCTGAGCGCCGTCGGTGCCGCCACGAATCGGCAGCACTTGGGGCTCAACGCCGCAGGCAAGGTAGGCTTCCTTGGCAACATCAATAAGCTCGGGATAGTCACGAACGATCTCGGCCATATTTCGATACTGCTGCTTAATCTCGACCGTCACGCGCTCCTCACCCAGACGCTGGTTGAGCATCGAGGCGGCGGCATCAATAAGGTCGAGTTTCTGCTGGAACTTGGCGGCATCGTGATCACGGACGATATAGCGCGCCGTGGCGTGATCGACGGTCGCAGATACACCCTCAAGGTGATAAAAGCCCTCGTAGCCTTCCGTATACTCCGGGCGCTGCACGTAGGGGAGCAACGCGTTGAAGTCGCAGAACAGATTGCCTGCGTTGACCATACGGCCCTTGGCGTCGCCCGGGTGGATGGACTGGCCCTCAAAGCGGATGGTCGCCTCGGCGGCGTTAAAGCACTCCCACTCCAGCTCGCCGATGGGGCCGCCGTCGACCGTGTAGGCGTACTTGCAGCCAAAGGTATCGATATCCAACAGCTCGGCTCCGTGACCGATCTCCTCGTCAGGGCAGAAGCAAATGCCGAGTGCGGGATGGGGCAGAGAGGGGTCCTGAGCGATACGCGCGACAAGCGACATGATCTCGGCGACGCCTGCCTTGTCGTCCGCGCCCAGCAGCGTGGTGCCATCGCTGCAGACCAGGTCCTCACCCGCGAGGTCGTTCAGGGCGGGAAGCTTGGCGGTACTCATGGCAACGGGCTTACCGTCAACCGTGCCGCAGACCAGGTCGCCGCCTTCGTAGTGTACGATGTGCGGCTTCACGCCGGCGCCCGGTGCAACTTCGGTGGTGTCGAGATGGGCGATCAGGCCAAGGGCGGGCTTGTCCTCAGCGCCCGCACTTGCGGGGATATGCGCGCAGACATAGGCATGCTCGGTCACGTGGGCATCTTCCGCACCAAGCTCGCGCAGCTCTTCAGCCAGCACGTTGGCAAGGTCAAACTGAACGACGCTCGAGGGTACCTGGTCGCAGTTTGCATCCTCGGACTGCGTGTTGATCTGGACGTAGCGCAAAAAGCGCTCGAGGACATCGGGGTTCGTGGTGGTGTTTTCCATAAAGACCGCTCCAATCTTGGTCGTCGTGTGCAACAAGAACTCTAGCACGGTATGCCACGGCATACCGCGACGCTTGGATGGGGTAGAATCAGCCATTGAATGCAGAAGGGACGGAAGATCATGGATACGACAAATAGCTCGCGCGAACTACATCTGACGGTGGCGAACGAAGACTACTTGGAGTGCATGGTTCGCATTGAAAGCGAAGAGGGGGAAACCAACGGCGTGCGATCGGTCGACATCGCGCAGCGCCTTGGCGTCTCCAAGGCATCGGTCAATAAAGCGGTTTCGGCGCTCAAGGCATCCGAGCTTGTCGAGCAATCGCACTACGGCAAGGTAGTCCTGACCGATCGCGGCCGCGAGGTTGGCACGGCTATCTGGTACCGTCATCGCCTCGTCCGCACGTTTTTGGTTCAGGAGCTCGGTGTCGAATTTGAGCGAGCCGATTCCGAGGCCTGCATGATGGAGCATGCGCTATCCGAGGACACGATGAACCGCTGGCTCGCCTATCTCGAAAAGCAGGGAATCAGCGTCGAGGAATAGCGGGATATATATGGATACGAGTTATTACAATCGCTTTGGTGCCGAGGAACTTACGCGCCGCTTGTCGAGCGAGACCTTGTTGGCGCAGGGCCCCATGGGCAGTGTTCTGTTGAGTGAGTACGACGCCGCCGATATTCCACCGGCGTTTTGGAATCTGGCAGAGCCGCAGACCGTTTCTCGTATCCATCGCTTGTATGTCGCCGCCGGCGCGCAGGTACTCATTACCAATACCTTTCAGGCATCAAGCTATGCCCTCAAGCACGACCAGATTGCGCCGTCCGTGGCGGAGGTCAATCGCGGGGCCGTCGACGATGCCCGCCAGGCGCACCCTCAGCTGCTGCTGGGCTCGATGGGTCCGATCGGTATTGAGTGGTTTGCCGAGGACTCGGCCGAGTTTCGTGAGATCCGAGGCATTGCGCGCGAACAGGCGCACGCCTTGCTCAATGCTGGTGTTGACGGTCTGCTGATCGAGACGGTGACGTCTATCCGTAATTTGCAGCCCATGCTTGCCGGCGCCCGAGATGCCGCCGACGGCATGCCTGTTCTGGTGAGTTTTGTCGTTGACGATAAGGGCGACCTGTTGGGCGATGGCCTCAACATCGAGGCAGCCGTTTTGTACGCCGAAAAACACGGCGCAAACTCGGTTGGTGTTAATTGCTGTTCGCTTGCGGCCGCGAACGCGGCGGTGCCCAGGATGGTTGCATCGGCGACTACTCCCGTCACGGTGCGTCCCAACGTGGGCGATCCGGTCCAGACTCAGGATGGCCCCGTATGGCACGAGAACCCCGAAGCTTTCGCGCGCGCATGCATCGAATGGAGACATGCCGGTGCCGCAATGGTGGGCAGTTGCTGTGGAACTACGGCAATCACTACGGCAGCGATGGCCGAGGCGCTCGATATATAAAGGGCAAAACCGCTCCATACGGGGCGGTTTTTTTATTGCCTGCATGTCCTCGGCAGCATTTGCCCAAATGGTGAATGCTGGTGCCGGCAGGTTGCCGAGCGTGTATCGCGGGTATACCTCATGCGTACCATGATCCAAACACTGTGAGGTGTCTGCGCGTGTGCGCGATAATTCATTTTGGAACTGACGGTTGGCGCGCTCGCGTCGATGAGGACTTCACTGCCGATAACGTTGCCCGTATCGCCGATGCCGTCGGCGAGTTGTGGCAAAAGACCAATCCGGGCAAAACGGTATATATAGGGTTCGACACTCGGCCCCTGGCGCGCGAGTTCGCTGGGCTTGCGGCGGGTGTGCTAGCAGCGCACGGGCTAGACGCCGTGCTCGCTTCGCGACCTGTTCCGACCCCTGCCCTTACGTGGGCGGCGGCTTATGACGGTGAGGCGTGCGGCGCGCTCATGGTGACGGGGTCCCATCATCCGCAGGGTTATCTGTGTCTCAAGATTCGCATGGGTGACGGCTCGACCGCCAACCAGGATGTCATCGAAGAGCTCGAAGAGACCATGGCTCCCGAGCCAATGGGGATCGAGGGGCAATATCGCACCGCGGATATCATTCCTGACTATATGCAAGCGGTGGCATCGTTTGTCGATGCCGAAGCCATCCGCGCCGCGCACCTGCGCGTGGTTGTTGACCCCATGGGCGGCGCAGCCCAGGGCTATCTAGCCGACTTGCTGCGCGAGCTTGGCGTTGAGGTGCACGAGATTCACGCCGGGCAGGCGCCTGACCAAGAAGATATCTGCCCCGACCCCGTTGAGCCGTGGGTGGACGCTTGCGAGCATACGGTTATCGAGGACGGAGCTTGCGCTGGCCTGGTGACCGACGGCGACGCCGACCGTATCGGCGCGGTTGACGAGCGCGGCAGATATATACATCCGCATCAGATCATGGCGCTCGTTTTGGGCGACTTGGTTCAATTTCGTAATTTGGAGGGACGCGTCGTCGTCAATCTTTCGTGCTCGACGCTCGTGCGTCGCATTGCCGAGGCGCTTGGCTGCCGCGTGACCGTCAAACCAGTCGGTTTCAAATATATAGCGGCAGAGATGAAGAAGGGTGGCGTCCTCATAGGCGGCGAGGAAGCCGGTGGTATCGGCATCGCCGCGCATATGCCCGAGCGCGATGGAATCCTCGCCTGTCTGATTCTGTGTGAGCTTATGGCAAAGACGGACGCGCCTTTGGGCGTTCTGGTCGACCAACTCGAGGACAGTTTTGGTAAGACGAGTTACGGTCGACGCGATTTGCGCCTTGAGGCCGAAGATGCCGAAACGTTACGAACCCTGCTGCCGGGCGTAAACCCCAAGTCGATTTGTGGCAAGGTGCCGCAAAACGTTAGTCATATGGATGGCTTGCGTTTAGCATTCGAGGATGACACGTGGCTGCTGGTCCGTCCTAGCGGGACCGAACCAGTGGTGCGCGTCTACGCCGAGGGGTTCTCGGTGGAAGAACGTGATGAGTTGCTCGATGCTGGCTGTGCTTTAGCTAGGGGAACGTATCCGCTTTAACCATGAGACTGCCTTATATAAAGAGATGCTCGGTGAGCGGTAGTTAACGGCTGGCAAACGTTAGTCGGATCCCAAATTGTGTAGGAAATGTGTACACCCAGATTCCCGCCCCCGGCGCCCCTCGGGTCTGGCAATAT
>NZ_QSGH01000035.1:0-4797 GCF_003468085.1 Collinsella sp. AM41-2BH | reverse complement strand
CCGGAGAGCACTTAATGTGCTCTCCGTGCGAGCAGGACTGTAGAGCAGGAAACCTTGTATACGCCCGCCCGCTCCCGAGGGGCATCTCTCATGCAAAAACTTTTGTTGGGTAAAGTCCGAGGTCAATGGCGTTTTATACCGAGAAATTCAAAAATAGTTGAAAATTCATTACAAATTTGCGTTGACTTTAGGTAACTAAAGTTTCATACTCCTTTTTCAACCACTGGGGGATGTGAACACGCACGGATCGTTCGCATCATGATTGAAGAGGATTTCTCAGACATGTTCACGCATCAGCTAGACATTATCAGCGTAGTAATTATCTGATGCGGGTTAGCACATACAGCTAGCCCGTACGATAACGGGCGGCTGATGAAGATGAGGGCCGTCGAGCGCAACCGACGGCCCTCATTTTTTATGTCTGAGTAGTTCTTTTTAGAGGAGGAAATGTAATGAACGGAGTTTTGCTCATGGTTGTGGCCGCGGCGGTGCTCGCCTGCGGCTATCTGGGCTACGGCCGCTGGCTGGCCAACAAGTGGGGCGTTGACAAAGAGGCCCTCACGCCGGCCAAGCGCATGAAGGACGGCAAGAGCTTCTCGCCCGTCTCCGCCTTCACCGCGTTCTCACACCAGTTCAGTTCGATCTGCGGTGCCGGCCCTGTCACGGGTACGATCGTCGCCATGGCCTTTGGTTGGCTGCCCGTCGTGCTCTGGGTCCTCGTCGGCGGCATCTTCTTTGGCGCCGTCCACGACTTTGGTGCCCTGTACGCTTCGATGAAGAACAACGGCAAGTCGCTCGCTCAGCTCATCGAGAAGTACATCGGCAAGACCGGTCGTCGCCTGTTCCTGCTGTTCTGCTGGCTGTTCTGCATCATCGTCATCGCCGCTTTCACCGACATGGTCTGCAAGACGTTCATGTTCACCCCGGTCGTTGACGCTTCTGGTGCTGCTACCGGTGCCATCGACTTCACCAAGTCCTATGCCGCCGGCTGCGCTGGTACCATCTCCATCCTGTTCACCTTCGTCGCTATCGCCTTTGGTTGGGCCCAGAAGAAGTTCAACCTCACCGGTGCTACCGAGTTCGTCACCGGCGTGGTCCTCATGGTTCTCATGTTCGCCGTCGGTATGCAGTTCCCGGTCTACCTGGATAAGTTCCAGTGGTTCGCCGTCGTCATGGTCTACCTGGTCTTTGCTGGCGCCATGCCCATCCAGATGCTCAAGACCCCTCGCGACTACCTCACTTCCATCATGATGATCGTCATGATCGTTTGCGCTGTCCTCGGTATCGTCGTCCTGGGTGTTAACGGCCAGGCCACCATCACCGCTCCGGCCTTTACCGGCTTCTCCAGCGCTTCTGGCATGATGTTCCCGGTCCTGTTTGTTTCCGTTGCCTGCGGTGCCCTCTCCGGCTTCCACAGCCTCGTTTCTTCTGGTACCTCCTCCAAGCAGGTCGAGAAGGAGCAGGACGCCGTCAAGGTCGGTTATGGCGCCATGATCGTCGAGTCCTTCGTCGGCATCCTTGCCATCATCGTCGCCGGCATCATGTTCTCCGATATGAACACCGCCGGCACTGGTGCCCTCAACGCCGGCGTCGCTTCCACCCCGTTCCAGATCTTCGCCGCTGGCATCTCCCGCGGTATGCAGGCCTTCGGTGTTGACGGCACGCTCGCTACCGTCTTCATGACCATGAACGTCTCCGCTCTGGCCCTGACCTCGCTCGATGCCGTCGCCCGCATCGCCCGCACCTCGTTCTCCGAGTTCTTTGCCCAGACCAACGACGCCCTGGCCATCGAGTCCAAGGCCGGCTACATGAAGGTTCTCGGCAACCCCTGGTTCGCCACGGTCGTCACCCTGCTTCCCGGTCTCGCCCTCGCCTTTGGCGGCTATGCCAACATCTGGCCGCTCTTTGGTGCTTCCAACCAGCTGCTCGGCGGCATGACCATGATCACCCTCGCCGTGTTCTGCAAGTGCACCGGCCGCAAGGGCTGGATGCTCTACGTGCCCGTCGCCTTCCTGCTCTGCTGCACCTTCACCTCGCTGGTCCAGAGCGCCATGGGCTGCATGACCGCTGTCCAGGCTTACGGCTTCTTCGGCACCATCCCGGCTACCGCCACCACGGCCGCCGTCTCCGTCGCCGCCACCAAGGGCCTGCAGCTCGTTTTCGCCGTCCTGCTGATGGTCCTGGGCCTCATCGTTGCCGTCAACTGTCTCAAGGAGTTCTTCGGCAAGGAGGCCGGCTCCATGCCCGACGAGGAGCCCGAGTGGTCCGAGATGGGCAAGGCCGAGTACGGTCGCGCCGCTGCCGCTGAGGCTTCTGCCGACGCCGAGGCCGCTAAGGCGTAGTCGGTCGGACGGGTTGAATCTCCCATCTATTTGACTCGGAAAGACCGGGTCCGCAATCAAGCGGACCCGGTCTTTTTTCTTGTGATAACAGGTGGTGCAAGGGCGTTCTCGCAGATGTTTTGCGTGAATAAGGGCGCGCGTTGTACCATATAGACGTATATGTGTACATATGAAAGGGGCCCCGTGGCCAAGACGGTATATTCCGATAATCAAAACAATGTCGATGCTTTGGCTGAGCGCCTGAGCAGCAAGACGTCGCTTTCTGCCGAGCGCGCCAAGCTGGTTGCCTACGACCTGCTCTGCCGCAAGGCGCTCAAGATCAAGTCGAGCGCGCTGGCGCAGATTTTCCGTTCCGTCGATAAGGAATGCAACACCAAGGTGATGCGCGACGAACTCATCGCGGCAAAGATTGTTACCAAGATCGAGGGCAGCGGCATTAACGGGCGCCCGGCGTTCTATACCATCAATGCCGAGATCCGCGATGCCCAGGAGCAGCCTGCCGAGTCCGTCGAAGATTTTGTCGTCGAGGATTTCGCTGACGTGCCTGCTGTGGAAGAAGTTGCTCCGCGTGAGCATGTCGATACCGATGAGTTGCTCGATGAGAACGTCGTGCGTGCCTTTACGGCCAAGGCAGGACGCGGCGGTTTTGGCGGGGGCGGCAAGCGCGATGCACAGCGCCGCGCCCAGCAGGAGCGCTTCCGTCGCGCCGTTGCTCGAAAGGGCGAGACGGATGCCGAGGCTGTTGAGACCGAGGTTGCTGCCGAGTCGCAGAAGCCCACGAGGGATCAAAAGCCCGTGGAGGCCCAAGAGCCCAAGCGCCGTCGCGGTGCTCACTTTAAGGCTGCACAGCAGGATGCCGCGCGTGAGGTTGAAGAGTCTTCTGAGGTTGCAGACGATGTTGAGGAGTCTGCCAAGAAGGCTCCGGGTTCATGCCGTCCCGGACGTGGTTTTGCGGGACGTGCGTATCCCGTAAAGCGTCAGGAGAAGGGCGAGTCGGTTTCGACCACCCAGGACGAGAAGGCCGAACAAACCGAGAAAACCGTTGAGCCGGCGGCTCGCGAGCAGCAACCTTCCGAGTCGCAGCCTGCGGCTGACACTGAGGTCAAAGCTCAACAGACCGCTGATAAGCAGGCGGGGGAGAGCGCCTCAGGCAAGCCCCGCCGTCGTCGTCACCGCGGCGGTCGTGGCTCAAATGCCGAGGCCGCGGCCGAGAAGACAGCGACACAAAACGGAGATGAGAAGGCCGAGACTCCGGTGGATCAGGTCAAGCGCCAGCCGGCGAAGGAGGCCAAGTCCGATCGTCCGCAAAAGCGCTCGTCTGCGCCCAAGCAGGAACGTAATACCCGGGCAGATTCCAAGCGTAAGCCTCATGCACAGGCTGAGCCTGCCGCGGCTGATAGTGCTACCCAGCAGCCCGAGTCGGCCGTCCACGGCGAGGTATCGGCGTTTGCCCTTGCCCGCGTTTTGGGCAGGCAGCTGCTCAAAGTTGTCCCTACGCCTACGGCGCTCTCTAAGATCAAGGAACAGCAGACTCAAATTGTTAAGGTCGAGGGCAAGGACGGCAAAAAGGCGCCGCAGCGCACTCAGCACAACGAGATGTCCAACCGCAAGATTGCCGAGGAAATCGCAATCATCCAGGCTTGGATCGAGCAAAACCGAGGTGCCGATACGCCGGTTGCCTCGCGCCGCCAGCGTGCCTACCAGATTTTTAACGACGAGAAGGCTTTTGACGGCAAGCACGGTGAGCGCCTGATAAGGCGCATGACCGAAAAGGGCATCAGCATGCAGGCGATCAAGGTCGCCCCCAACCGCCCCGTGCACTTTACGGGTTTCTTTACGCTGGGCGCCGATAAGCCGTTCATTATGGTCGAGAACCTGGACACCTACGACGAGATCGTCAGGCTGCTGCGTGGCCGCAAGCACGCCAAGCTCTTTGGCATCAAGGTGGGCGGCGTGATTTTTGGCGGCGGATGCAAGGCGAGCGTCTCGCATGCCCTGGACGATTATCTGGCCGAGATCGGCTATCGCTTTAACTACGTCTACTACGTGGGCGATATCGACCGCGAGGGCGCGCGCATCGTCGAGCAGGCTCGCAATGCCAATGTGGTTGAGATTCGCCTGCATGCCGGTATGTACCGCGCCATGCTCGCCGAGCATAAGCGTCGCGTGAAGGCCGGCGGCGAGTGCGAGCGCGCGGCTGCCAACCAGGGCGTGCCGCAGAACTTGGCGGCGACGATCAAGGATCTGCCCATGGTCACGCGCGTGCAGTTCCGCAATGTGCTACGTGAAGGCGGGCGCATTCCGCAGGAGATTCTGATGACCGCCGACTATCGGGATGGCGACTCGGGAAGCTTCGACCGCATGCTGAACAACTAAATTCCGCCGGCCCCGGGAGAGCGGGGACACCGGCTTAGGTTTCCTGCTCTACAGTCCTGCTCACGACGGAGGCCACATT
>NZ_QSGH01000034.1:445-5326 GCF_003468085.1 Collinsella sp. AM41-2BH | reverse complement strand
CTGTCTTGTTTTGAGAAGTTCGCGAAGCCCACTTCTCAAAACAAGACAGGCGCCCCGGCCCTCGTGGAACAGATAAGGGGGAAGCATGAGCTTTACGAGTGTGGCGCTTCAGATGTTGACGGTTTCGCTGCCTATTTTGTTGGGGTGGTGTATCGCCAAGCTGGGGTTTATGAAAGCGGAGTTCGAGCGCGAGCTGTCGCATCTGCTGCTGCAGGTGGCGCTACCGTGCTTGGTGCTTTCGTCAGCGCTGGGCGATGATGTGAAGCTTCCGAGCATTGCCGATACGTTTTCGCTCATGGGTCTGTCCTTTGTGATGTATGTGGTGGCGATCGTTATTGCGTTTGCCGTCACCGCTGCTCTTCGCGTTCCCAAAGGGACGGAATGCTCGTATCGCTTCGCCGTGCTTTTCGGTAATGCCGGGTTTATCGGTTTTCCGGTTATTTCGGCGGTGTTGGGAAAACAAGCGCTGTTGTATGCATCGATTGCGCTTATCCCCCTAAACATTCTTATGTTTACCGTCGGCGTTATGTTATTTAGCGGAATAGGTGGTGGCCTTAAAACGCAGATGCGCAATATTGCCGCCTGCTGCAAGAGTCCTGGTCTCATTGCAAGTACTGTTGTGCTTGGGATCGTGCTCACCGGATGGACCGATTGGGGCGTGCTGGGCGACTCGATTTCCATCGTTGGCACCATGACCACTCCTGCAGCATTGTTGCTCATGGGGTCGTCTATCGCCAAGTACCGTCCGCTCGAGATGCTCACCAACTGGCGTGCCTATGCTGCCGTGGCATTTCGCCTGGTTGTCGTGCCGGTGGCATGTCTTGCCGTCGCGCGCTTGTGGCCCGGCATGACGCCCATGTTTATCGCGACGCTTGTGCTCGAGATGGCAATGCCGGTGGGCAGCAACGGTACGCTGTACTGCCTTCAATACGGTAAGGATGCACGCCCCATGATGCAGTGCACGTTTCTGTCGATCATTTGCTCCATTCTGACTATCCCGCTCGTAGCCACGCTGTGCGGGTAGGCATCCGGGACGGTCTCGCGCTGGGGCCTTGCCCGGCGGGATGGCCTTGTCCGGGGAAGTGGGCTTCGCGAACTTCCCGGAGCAAGGCAACCCGCCCGGAGGCGGCCCTCTCGACCGTTTCGATCTGCGGCGCTGATATTTTTTAATGTGATGGGGCTGTTGCTGTTGCGGCTTTGGAAACTGTATATCTTACTTTGGTCAGCCTACGATACGTTGCCGGGGCCGGGGAGGCATACTTTGTTTTGAGAAGTTCGCGAAGCCCACTTCTCAAAACAAAGTATGCCTCCCCGGCCCTCGTCCGTGAACTCTTCCGCTGGGCGAGCCATAGACGCCGCGTACCGATAGGGTGAGGTGGCGGCTTGAAATTGGTGCTATATTCAGCTTTAGTTGTTAAATGTTAGTAGGAGAGGCTGATATGGGGCTGTTCAAGAAGAAAAACCCGCAGGATGCCTTTGATCCCGATGTGTTTACCATCACGGATACGATTTTGGACCCGCCGCGGTTTACGTTTTTGCCGGCTATCTACCAGGATGCCACGCGTCGCAAGTGGGCCGTACATCAGCGCGGCGGCGAGCCGAAGATTTTTGACTATGCGGACGTGTTGCAGTGCGAAGTGGCCGAGGCGGGCGATCCGGAGGCCGATGAAGCGGTCTCTAAACAGGAATTTGCCCAGCGTATTCTGGCAAATCCCGCTAAGGCGGCAAAAATGAACGCAGCCAAGCGTAATATGTGTCTTGGTATGGGCGTTGTTGTGGCGGTTCAGACGGGAAAAGACGAGGTTTCCAAACTAGAGATTCCCGTTATGACCGATGAAGTCAAACGCGATTCAAGCCTGTATAAGTCGTATCGGAATGTCGCCGAGAAGATCAAGGCCGAATTTGATGCCATGGGTGGTCTGGCCTAATTTTGGCGACATACGTTTCTGAACGAGGAGTCTGTGCAATGGCAGGCGAATCTTATGCAATTCCCCCCAAAGATCGTGCTGTTGAGGGGATTCTTTGGTATATCCAGCACCATCAGCTTGCCGGCGGCGATCGCCTGCCGGCCGAGCGCGTGCTGTGCGAAGAGATTGGCGTTTCGCGTACGGCGTTGCGCGCCGGTATCACGCGGCTCATCTCGTGTGGAACGCTCGAGAGCCGTCGCGGATCGGGTACGTATGTGTGTCCTCCCAAACCGCTCAATATCTTTCAGGAAACGTATAACTTCTCCGATGCTGTGCGGACTGCCGGCCTGCACCCCTCTTCTCGTCTGGTTTCCACCGGGGCCATCGAGGCGGATGAGGCGCTTGCCGACAAGCTTGGGGTTGCTGTAGGCGCTCCTTTGCTCCGCATGCAGCGTGTTCGACTTATTGAGGGCGAGCCGGCGTCAATTGAGACGGCTCACGTTAACCTGTCCCTGTGCCCCTCGCTTCCCGATCACGATTTTGAGTGTGAGAGCCTTTACGATGTCTTGCTCAAAGAAGGCGGCGTGCGCGTTGAGCATGGACGTGAGCATATCTCCATCTCGCGTTTGAACGCCGAAGAGGCCGAGTTGCTCCAGCAAGAAGAGGGAACGCCGGTGTTCTATGAGAGCACGATAGAATTTGATAAGGACATGCGTTTTGTGGAGCATTGCAAATCGGTGATTTTGCCCACAAAGTTCCGCTTTGCCGATAACGGCGAGAAGAACGGCATGAGGAGCGTGGCAGGTGAACAATGGCTGAAACAGTAGATGCCGCCCCGGTTTATATGCGCATTCGACGCCGCATCGAGGAGCGTATCGAGCGCGGTATATATCCCACGGGTTCCATGATTCCGTCCGAAAAAGACCTCGCCGAGGAATTTGGTACGACGCGCTTGACCATCCGAAGCGCTGTCGATGAGCTGGTTCGGCGTGGGCAGATTCGACGCGTCCGCGGAAAGGGCGCGTTTGTGGCACAGAAAGTGCCCGTTGCCTACGAGCGAACGGGAGGCTTTCGCGAATCAGTTCGTGCTTCGGGCGGCGAGCCGTCCGTCCGCATCCTCGCGCGTTCCAAGCGTTATGCGGGTCCATATTATGCCAACCTGTTTGGCATTGCCGAGGACGATTTACTGTATTCGATTCGGCGTTTGAACTGCGTCAACGGCGATCCCGTATCGATTGAGATGGCGTTCATCCCGTGCCTGCTGTTTCCCACAATCGAAGATATTGACGTGTCGGTCTTCAGTTTGTACGAGACCTATGAGATGTTGGGCCGAAAGCCGGTCATGGCACAGGAAAAGCTCGATATCGAAGCGCTGGGCGCGCGAGATGCCGGTCTGCTTGGACTGGAGCAGGGCGATCTTGCCTTGACGCTTGAGTGCGTGAGCTTCGATGCGAGCGGCCAGGCAATCGAGTACGTCAAGTCGTTTAACCGCGGTGATGCGGGTGGATATACCTATACGTACTAGCTGGTTTTTAGCATAACGGGCTGAAAAGCTGACGGAATTTTGATTCGTTGAGCAAACTGCATATACAACCTTACATGGCTCAAAATCAACCGTTCGCCGATGGGGATAAATTAATCGACAAAGAGGTATCAAAAAGCCGTAACCTGTAACTGTGATTGGTATCAAATACTAATGATTTATTACGAGGTGAGACGATGAAGATGCTCGATTACGTTCAGCTTGCCCATGTGCGTATGGGAGAGAACCTCGAGCGTTCGTCTGAGCTGGTAGCGCAGCTCGTTGATATTTTCCAGTCCGGTTCTTTTGACGCGCTGCGCATCGTTGCTTCGGGTTCGTCGCGCCATGCCGCCGATTGCGCCCGCGATTACCTGCAAGATACCCTGCAAATGCAGGTGTCCGTTGTGACGCCCGAGGCCTTCGTCGATTTTGAGCACACCTATCCGCAGCATGCGCTCAACATTGCCGTTTCGCAGAGCGGCTATTCGACCAATACGATCGCGGCTCTTGATTACATGCGCGCGCACGATATGGCTGCAGTTGCGCTCACGGCAAACGTCGAGGCACCCATCAAGGAACACGCTGACATCGTTCTTGACTACGGTGTGGGTGTCGAGTCGGTGGACTTTGTGACTCTGGGCGTCGAGGTTCTCGTTGAGTACCTGGTGCTCTTTGGTATTTACGGCGGCCAGGCGCGCGGAACGATTGACGCCAAGGGCGTTGCCCAGCGTCTTGACGACCTGCGCGAGGCTATCCAGGCCAATGCCGTGATGTGCAAGATCGCCGAGGCATATGTCCAAGACCACATGCTCGAGCTTTCTGAGCACATGCCCGCCATGGTCGTCGGCAACGGCCCCAACTATGGCGTTGCCGAAGAAGCGGCCCTCAAGCTGAGCGAGACCATCAAGATTCCTGCCATGCATCACGAGGGCGAGGAGTTCGTCCACGGTCCCGAGATGCAGATAACCCCAGGCTACCACGTGTTTATCGTCGACGATCCGCAGGGGTCGGAGCGTCTTGCGAATATCGCCGATGCGCTATCGAACGTTACGACAAAAACGGTGCTGCTCACGGCCCATCCCAGGGGTAGGGCTCACGAGGTTGCGGTGCCTCAGGTGGCTCCGCTGCTCAGCGCAATTCCCAATCTTGTGTTCTTCCAGACGATTGCGGCCATAATCGCCGAGCGTCTGAAGTCATGGGACGTACACCCGTATCTCGATGCCGTCTCCAAACAGATGGAGGTTAAGGCGGAGGGCTACGAAGAGTCAGTCAATGCGCTTAAGGCCAAAGCGGCCGAGTGTTACGGAATGTAAGCGGGTTTTGATGCCCGTTGGCATGGGGGATGTGGAGACAACCCCAGAAAGGAGAGACAAATGAAGGAAACCGAGAAGATCGAGATCATGCATTTCGACCAGGAGGGCTACCTCGAGGACGGCAAGGCGCTCTACGAGA
>NZ_QSGH01000034.1:0-435 GCF_003468085.1 Collinsella sp. AM41-2BH | reverse complement strand
ACGAGACCGGCAAGAAGATGACCGCGCTCGCCGACAAGGTCGCCGACGAGGGCTACGACGCCGTGTTCCTGATGGGTGTCGGCGGCACCTGGGACGAGCTCATGCAGCTCGAGTACCTCATGAACAAGTTCGGCGACCGCGACCTCGAGGTCTACCTGATCCACGCCGCCGAGTGGAACGTCATGGGCCACAAGCGCATGACCGAGAAGTCCGTCGTGCTCACCGCCTCCGAGTCCGGCACCACCCCCGAGGTCCTCGAGGCCGTCAAGAAGATGAAGGACATGGGCGTGCGCGTCTACGCCATGACCAAGCCCGAGGGCCCCATCGGCCAGGCCGTGGGTGCCGAGAACTGCGTCGCCATGGCTTCCGACCATGGTTCGGGCGGCTGCGAGAAGGGCTACTACCTCGCCGACTGCTTCGGCCTGCGCCTGCTCA
>NZ_QSGH01000033.1:0-6884 GCF_003468085.1 Collinsella sp. AM41-2BH | reverse complement strand
TACGTTGGTGAAAATGGTGAAAAATATATTGACGCTAACACCTGACCTGCTGGGCCATGTCGGGCGTGGTCGATATGTCGCTCGCCACGATCTCCTTGGTGCGGAAGTCCAGCGTCGGGGCCCAGTAGGCCTTGCCGCCCGCCACCTTGGACTCGGTGACGTCCGTTCCCAGCTTCCGCCACGGGGCCCCGGCGTCGAAATCCCTCGCGATCACGTTCTCGAACGTCCTGCCGAGGACGCCTTGTACGAGTTGTGCCTGTGGTAGGCCGTCTCGCGTCTGATACCGCAGCGAATCCCCATCTCGCGCATCATCTTGAGCACGGTCTTGTCGGCTATCACGGCCCCCTCTTCCGCCCTGAGGCACATCGCTATCTGCCGGTGCCCGCAGCCGTTGGCGGTGCGCGAGAAGATCTCGGCGGCCGCCTCCCAGAGCTCGGGGCGCGTGGGCCTCGGCGGGTGCGCGAGGGCGTAGTAGTAGGTCGACCGCTTGAGCTCGGCGCATGCGAGCAGGTGCCCGAGCGCGTGCCCCTCGGCGCGCAGGGCCGCGACCGCTTCGGCCTTCGCCCTGGTCAGAGCCCGTCCCTCTCGACCAGGGCGCGTAATTTTTTTAGGTAGGCCACCTCGGCCTCGAGCCTACGGCACCGCTCCTCGAGCTCCTCCTCGCGGGTCCGCGGCCTCGCCTTGGAACCCTTCGGCCGGCCCTTGGGCCTCGGGCGCAGGGCCTCCGCGCCGCCCCGGCGGTATAGCGCGCACCACTTCTTGAGCGGCGACATCGACATTATGCCGAACGCCGCCATCGCCTCGGTCTTCGTCATGCCGCCGTCGACGACGGCGGAGGCGGCGGCGACCTTCTGCTCGTATGTGCACCTGCCCTGCTTTCCGTCCATGCGCAGCAGCACCTCGCTCCCGAATGCGCGGTATATCTCCTGCCATCTTCTCACGGCTTCCACGGGAAGCGAAAGGGCGATCGCGGCGGATTTATACCCGTGCCCGAGCTCGAAGAGCCCTATGGCCGCCTTCCTGGCCTCGATATCATGCTTCACTCTCAAGTCAACGCGCATAAAGAAAGCCTCCCATTTCTCATGTCCAAGAAATGGGAGGCAGTTCATTAGCTACTTGCGGAGGGCGTTGTCTAGGGTGGCTGCCGCGACCAGGGGGTTGTCGGTGCCGGCGAAGAGGCGGATGGTGCTCCCCTGCTTACCTCGCGGAGCAGAGAGGCGCGTCGTTGCGCCGCCGGCGGGCGATGTGCGAAACTCCCCCGGCAAAGCATCGAACAGCTCTCCCGCGCTACGCTCAATAAGGTCAAATTCAACTGCTGGCCCAAATCCGTGCTCCAGGATTCCCGTTGCAACAGCATGGTCAGGATGCGAGCTCAGCCCGGGATAGCGCACGTTGCGCACCATTTCGTTGGCGGCCAGATACTCGGCCAGCGCACGGGCGCGGTCGAAATGCTCCTGCATGCGGGCATCGAGCGTGTCCAGCCCCCGCTCCAGCACACCCGCCTCCTCGGTAGAAAGGTCGAGTGACAAAGCACGGCAACCCGCAAACAACGCATTCGCGCACTCGGCAGCAGCATCCACATGATGGCGCTTGAGCTGCGAACGCGCCACCGAAGCGGCAACGAGCTTGCGCGGAGCCTTGCCGGCGCACACGCGATCGAGCGCCTCGAGCGACAGCGCAGCACCCAGCCGCAGCGAATCGCAGCCAAAAGCCGACGCCACAGTGTTGTCTACAACCAGCAGCGCATGGGCCTCACGCGCCGCCCGACCCAGAGCGCGCAGATCGGGCACACGCAGACCAAACCCGCCGATGGAGTTCACAAACCACCACAGGTGCGGACCCTCGGCATCAAACGAAGCATCAAAGCCCTCGGACGCAGCGGCAAACGCCTCGGCGGACGGCGAGCCCACCAGCGCGACATCGCAGCCATCAAAGCCGCACGCAAACGCATCGGCAAAGTCGTCCGCAAAGGCCACCAAGCGGTCACCGGGACGCACAATCCCCAGCTGCGACAGCGCTGCCGGCACATGCGGGGCCGCAAGCAACCGCGCCTCACGCGCACCGGTCCTCAAAGCCCAGGCCTCTTCTAGCTGCTGTACGCCCATGCGGTACCGTCCCTTCAAAACAAAAACCCACGATGCGGGTGTTCCCCGCATCGTGGGCAACGGCTGCAGTATAGCGCCGATAGGCGACTGAACGCCTAAATGTTGAGCGCGCGGTAGATCACGTAAGCCTAGACATTCATCAGCTGATGGCCGAGCTTGAGCGTCTTTAAACCGCTCTCCCCCTCCACGCCATCGAGCGTATTGAGCAACATATTAGTCGCCTCGACGCCGCTGGTCAGGTAGCCGTAATGCACGGTGGGAATGCCGTCCGTCAGCGCGCGCAAAAATGCGTTGTCGCCAAAACCGCTCACGCGACGCACACCCTCGCCCATGCCGCGAACCTCGTCAAGAGCGCGCAGGGCGCCGGCCGCCATAGTATCGGTCGCGCACGCGATAAACGAAACATCGGGATCGACGGAGAGCAGTTCGCGTGCAGCGCGATAGCCCGAGTCGAGCGTAAAGGACCCCTGGCAAATCAGGCTCGGATCAAGTGCCACGCCCGCGGCGCGCAAGCCGGCCTCAAAACCACGACGACGGTCATAACCGGCGGCGCGGTCTTCCTCGGTAACTCCGATGTAGGCGATCTTGCCCTCAGCACGCTTCGCGAGTGCCTGACCCAGCTCGAAAGCGGCCTCGTAATCGTCGTGATAGACGCACGCCGCGCCCTCGACATGTTGGCCGATCAACACAATGGGCACACGGCACGACTCAATCGCCCGGCGATGCTCGCCGGTAATCATAGTTGCCACCAGCACAATGCCATCGACCGGATGGTTTTGGAATAAATCGAGGTATTCGAGCTCGCGATCGGGGACGTTATCGGTATTGGCAAGAAGCATCTGGTAGCCGCGGCGGCCAAGCACCTGCCCGATGCCCGCCGTAATGCGGCTCACCGACTCGGAATTAATCTTAGGCACGATGACGCCGATGAGCTTGGTGGAACCGGTTCGCAGCGCGCGAGCCTGGCTGGATCGCACGTATCCGGTCAGCTCAATCGCCTGCTTAATGCGCTCGGCCTTGTCCGCCGAGATATACCCACCATTGAGGTAGCGCGAGACGGCGGCGCTCGAAACGCCCGCCAGCTCGGCCACATCTTTCATCTTTACCACGAGCACCCCTGTCGTTGAAATCGCTTTCACCATGATACCCGTGCGGAGCTACATGCGTGTCGCAAGACGGGACGTCACGGTCAATTTAGCTGTCGCAGCACGGGCATCGCAGGGCTTCAACTAGAAACTTCGAAATATAAATGCCGAATCAGTCAGACTACCGATTCGGCACCCCGTTACATTTGCACACAGCGGCAGGCAAAATCCAACTCGAGAACAACTTACTCACTTTGGAAAGATGCATCGCTGTCCGCTGCCAATTCCGAAGGAAGAATTGCCGGCAGCGTCAAAGCCCCCATGGGCGAAAGTCCAGTAACGACCATCAGATAGCTCTTAGCGTGACCATACGCCATGGAAATCGCATTAGAGAGAAGATAACGGCGCGCTTCATCGTCTGAAATGTCGAACGGCATTTTTGTTGACACCGAAATAGCAACCGTCACATCAGCGCGCATTTTTTCCTTTGCATCGTCCCTATCAATCAGACTGCCACACACATACAGCTTTAAGTCTGCACGCTCGCCCGCCTTGTTCCTCAATAGATGGACGTCCTGATAGCTAACGTCAACTTTTAAATCCATATTCTGGGAGGGCTCATTCTCGATATGAAAAGTTGAGTCGACAACAAACAAATGAACAACCTGAATAGGCGCAATGAAATCCTTGCTCATGCAGCCAAACCTCCCGGAATCATCTCAAAGTTCAATCGTTTCGCCGAGCAGTCGCTGTTAAATGAAGACCATTGTTCTCGGACAGAATTATTAGACGAAGAAAACGGCGCCTCATTCGAATAACTGGAAATGACCTGAGGAATGATTTTGATACCCAACGCAAGCTCAAACTTTGCGATTGTTTTCAGCGTCATGTTGGGCTGAGAATTCAACAATTTCGAAAGCGACTGAAGACTCACGCCCATACGCTTTGCCAGCTCACTTTTACTCAAGCCCGAGCGCTGCATCTCGCGATGAACAATAAACTCAATATCTAGTGCGTGCTCATAGGCACGGGTTTCGCTCGTTTCCGTTTGCGCGTAAAAGTCTGATAAATCGACCTTAACCATTACAAGTCTCCGTTTCGTAAGCGGGCAAAAAAGCCGACGCTATGACTCCAAAAGCTGCTTTGCTATCGGGGCCAACTGTTTTGCGCGTTTAATTTCTTTGGAAATATTTCCCGAGCCTTGATGGCCCTTAAACCAAAAAAGCAAAACAATCTTGTCCACGCCTTGGCAAATCGCGTAGACCATTTCTCGATTAACCCCATCAAAACCCTTGAGTTCGTATAGTCCAATCTTAGGCTCGATACATCG
Organism: Collinsella sp. AM41-2BH; assembly: GCF_003468085.1. NCBI lineage: Bacteria > Bacillati > Actinomycetota > Coriobacteriia > Coriobacteriales > Coriobacteriaceae > Collinsella > Collinsella sp. AM41-2BH. The sequence goes on along the minus strand of NZ_QSGH01000033.1, from coordinate 2,364 downwards.
AAGCTTTGACGTTCCAGTGACATCCTTTAGCCCGTAATCATAGATTTTTGAAATCTGATTGATCATTTTACGGGCGGTAAACTTCGTTTTAGGATCAGACATCATCTTCTGAAATTGAGAGTTCTCAGGAGAGGTGGTTAGTTCCCAAAAAGGTCGTCCCTCGGGATCAGCATATTCGACAAGTTCATAGTCACTAACCAAAGGCCACCCCCTCCGCCTCAGATAAAACCAAATGTGGTTAACTTATAGGTTAAGTTTAGTCAAATTCAAATACAGGGCAAGCCCCAAGCCGAGTTCAAGCAATCTGCATTATTAACTCAGAAAAATGTGGGAAAGAAGCGGCAGAAACTACATTGGCAAATAAGGCCCCCGCGAAGTGCCCGAACTTTTATGGTGACCAACAAAATACCTAGGAAGACGAGGGCAAGGCACGCAACCGCCCAGTCACCGTGGCCGGTCTTAGGGAGCGCGGCGGCTTGCGTTGTTGCGGGCTTGGTCTTTTTGGTGGTCTTGGTCGCAGGCGTCTTGATAGACGCGGGCGCGGGCTTGGCGTCCGACTTGGGCGACGAATCAGGCGTGGGGGGCGGGTTTTCACTGGGCTTGGTCTCATCACCGGGCTTTTCTTCGCTACCGGGCTTTGTATCCCCCGCGGGATTGCCACCGGTGGGCTCATCGATACCGGGCTGGGTCTTCCCCGCCGGCGGCTGGGCGCCTGTGGGTTCAATTACCACATGCTGAGCAACGACCCCACTGACGTCAATCACGCTGGAGCTACCAAAGGCCCCGCCCGTCGGCGACACAAACAGTGCAGACGTAAGCGAGCCGCTCTTGCAGGCAACGCCCGCGCTGGCGCCGGTCGCATCCACCCAATGGGCATCCACGACAAACCGGCCATCGGAGGCGTACACGCCAAAGAAGCGGCAGTCCTCGCCCGATCCGCCGCTAGCAGCAACAACGCGTGCGCCGCCCAGCCGGGGCCCGAGACACCCGGCTCGTCGTAGGTCTGCCCCGCGATGGTAAGGCCATCCGCACCCACAGCATAAGAAGGCCCGCCCAGCAAAACGCATAGGCAGGCCAGGCGAGTCTCGAAGAAGCGGAAGACGGCCTCATGCTGGAGCTACCGCATCACGTATAGCCAACGAAGCGCGGGCGGGACGCCACCAATGGGCAACGTCCCGCCCGCTCTGCGCAATCTTATGCGCATCCAACTTGTAGAGTAAATTCATCGCTCGCGTCGATTACGACCCCAATATTTCCTTAGGAAACACACTCGATAAATCGTTAACACCCATAGCGAAAAGCACCTTTGTGCTGGCATCGTTACTGAGCTCGTCACTCAACTTGAGTGCATCAAGCAGTATATTTCGGCGTAACATCTTATAGTCATCCTCAGCCAGCACTAGCTCAAGATCGCTTAAAACCCCTACTAGATTGACATCGTGAGACGGAGACACCCTGGCGCAGAATAGGCGTTCGTCATGCGCACAGATATTTCGAAAATCTTTAATATGATCGTATGCAAGTCTTAGCCTACGCGGGCTGATGCGCTTATCGACTTCATGCGTCTCGGAATAAAGATCAGAAAACGACTTGGCAATGGAATTTCTCATGCTTTCTGGCTGAAACTCATAGAACTTGAATGCCTGACCAAGCATCAAATAATTCATAAGAATCCATACCGGCGTATTGTCGTGATTATTCTCATAATGCCGAATGTAGTCCCTTTTATAATCGCTTTTCCATTTTTGAGACCTACACAGCACCTTCTCGAAATCACCAATAAGCATGTCGATCTTTTTTCGATAACCAGCATCGGCACGGTAGGATCTTCTATCCAGGTATGCCTCCGGGCTATCTTTATGGGCCATTGCGAAACGATAAGAACAGACGGTTTTAAGAATCGCTTCCGCCTTGTTAAAGTACTCAAACATGAGCAGACGCAATGAACGGTCAAATTCGAATAAACGATATATATCAGAAAACTTCGTACCTTTTACGAATAGCTCGTGGCAAGAATCTCCGCGCTGGTCGAGAAATAAATCCTTGTAGCCGTTAATAACCGGATAGTATCCCTCGCGCTCCAAAACTAAACGAGTATTGTTATCGCATTCGAGTCCACGGCTTTCAAGAATAGCAATCTGCTCATCAATAGATTTAAATGGTTTATCCATTTGGACCCCTTAAACGCGAAAACCGCCTTTCGGCGGTTCCCACGGACCAAGCCGGACGTACCGTCGCAAGGCCTCATCACAACGATTACTTTAAGGGAAAACTCAGGGTCCGTCAATCCGATATCACCAATCTGAGCGAGACCGACATACGCCCCTTGATTATCAACTTTATCCGAACACCTCCCACATTCAT
>NZ_QSGH01000032.1:0-7024 GCF_003468085.1 Collinsella sp. AM41-2BH | reverse complement strand
AAAGTTCATATGCGGCCGTTGGCGCCCGGGCAGCGCCGGGGATCGCACCTTTGCGGCTACAGCGTCATGTTCGGATCGGCATCGACGTCGAACGGCGAGATTTCTCCTCGGTCGAATTTACGGCGAGCAACCTCTGCGATCATGGCGGCGTTGTCGGTGCACGCCGAAAGCGGTGGCACCGTTACGCGGATCCCCTGACGCCCGAGCTTCTTGATCATCATCTCGCGCAGATGCGGATTAGCCGAGACACCACCGCCGATGCAATACTCCTTGCACCCGGTGGCGTGCAGGGCGTTTTTGGCCTTCTTGTACTGAACGTCAAAGACCGCAGCCTCAAACGAAGCCGCCAGGTCGGGCAGATGAATCGTACGCCCGGCTTTGGTCTCCTGCTCAATGTAGAGCGTCACGGCCGTCTTAAGGCCCGAAAGCGAGAATCGATAGTCTCCCCTGCTATTGAGTGCACGGGGGAAGTCAATCGCGCGGGGATTGCCTGTCTCGGCCAGTTTGGAAATGATGGGGCCGCCGGGATAGCCCAGGCCCAGCGCCTTAGCCACCTTGTCGAAGGCCTCACCCACGGCATCGTCGAGCGTCTCGCCGAGCACCTCGTAGTCGCCCCACGCCTTGACGTGAACAAGCATGGTATGACCGCCCGAGACGAGCGTGAAGATAAACGGCGGCTTGAGATCGGGCTGCGCCAGCAGGTTGGCGAACAGATGACCCTCCAGATGGTTGACGCACACGAGCGGTTTACCGGCGGCATAGGCAAAGCCTTTGGCGAAGGCGACGCCCACCACCAGGGCACCCACCAGGCCCGGACCCTGCGTCACGCCAACAGCAGCGAGTTCGCTCGGCGCGATGGCTCCGCCCTCAAGACCAAGCGATGCCGCGGCATCCTCGAGCGCCGCGTCCACGACGCTCACGATAACCTCAACGTGCTTGCGCGAAGCAATCTCGGGCACTACGCCGCCAAAACGGGCATGAAAATCGATCTGCGTCGAAACCTGATTGGCCAGCATATTACCGTCCGCGTCGATAATCGCCACAGCCGTCTCATCGCACGAACTCTCGATGGCAATCACCAGGCGACGGCGCTCAATTTCGGCGCGCTCCTCAACGGTGCGCTCGGGTGCAGGTAGCGGCCATATACGCTGCTCAGCTGCCGTCGGCTCGGGCGAAGCGTTGTCGACCGGGAGCACCAAGGGCAGCGGCGCCGTCATGACGATGGCATCTTTGCCAACACCGTAGTAACCGCGGCGGCGGCCCGCCTCGGTAAAGCCCAGGGAGGCATAGAGCGCAATAGCGCCCTCGTTGCCATCCTCAACCTCGAGCGAGGCGGTCGTACAGCCGAGCATCTGGGCATCGTAGCTCACGTGCGACAGCAGCTTGCGGGCAATACCCTCGCGGCGATGCTTCGGGTCGACGGCAACATCCAGAATCTGCACGTCACCGTCTACGACCATGCCACCGGCAAGCCCCAACAGCTGACCGTCGTCGTGCGCCACCCACCAGCTGCGCGGCGCCGCAACATCCTCGCCCAGCTCGGACAGGAACATGCCCGGCGTCCACGCCTCGTGCCCGGCACCTTCAAAGCAGGCGGCCTCCAGCGCACTTGCGCCCTCGGCGTCCGCCGCACCCATGGGGCGGAATTGCAGATGGCGACCGGCGAGCTCATCGGCGACGCCCGTAATTTCACTCTGCGCGCTCTCGGCAAGACCGAGGCGTTTGCGCTCGTTTTCCTCGGCATCAGAAAGGCGCGTATAGATCGGTAGGACGCGGGCCGGGTCGCCGTCACCCGCGGCATGCGCAAGGAGGAGGCCCTCGCCCGAAGGCCACCACAAGCCGCGCTCCACACAGCGAGCGGTCTCATCCTCGCCCAGCAGCTTGCCATAGCGCACGAGACCGTCGCCAGTCAGCTGAACCTGGTCCCAGTCCGCGACTTGGCGCCACTCATCAAGCGCCACGGCAGCCTTGACCACGTGCTCGCGCTCAAACTGACGCTCGGGGCCCTCATCGACCAGCATATACAGCGCCGGATATACCTCACCGCGCATAGCATCGGCCAAGATACCAAGCTTGCCGCGCACGCCAGCCTTCCACGCCGTCCAAGCGCAAGCGTCGAGCGTCGACACGCCCAGCAGCGGAACATTGGCACCGCACGCGAGGCCCTTGGCAGTGGAGATGCCGATGCGCACACCCGTAAACGACCCCGGGCCGCGGCCGACCACGTAGCAACCAACATCGCTGCGATCCAGACCGGCTTGAGCCAGCACGCCATCAACGGTATTCACGAGCTCCACATTGGCATGGCGACGGCACATATGGTCGCCACTCACCAGCTTCGCCTCGCCCGTCCGCCCATCAATCCAGCTTGCCGCGCAGGCAAGCATATCGGTCGAAGTATCGAGCGCCACCACCAGCGCGTTATCGTTATGCAAGCTCATCTTGTACAGCCTTATCAATCAAATCGGAAAGCTCCGCTGCGCGCTCGCCGTGCGCCTCGAGCGTTATCGTTCGCACGTCGCTATCGTTCTCATCACGCTTAAGCGTTACCGAAAGATACTCGTCTGTCAGTTCGTCCTGGAACTGTTCGCCCCACTCCAGCAGACACGCACCCTCATAGCCCAGTACATCGAAAATGCCCGTATCCTCGAGCTCGTAAGCATGCTCCAGACGGTACAGGTCAAAGTGGAACAGCGGAATACGTCCCTGGTCATGAACGGCCATGAGTGCGAATGTGGGGCTCGTGACCATATGGCCGTCGCCCAGACCACGCGAAACGCCCTTGGTAAAGTGGGTTTTGCCCACCCCGAGGCCGCCGGTCAAGATCAGCACATCACCATCTTCCAGGCACGGCGCAACCAGCTCGCCAAAATGCTCCGTATCGGCAGAGCAAGCCGTTTTATAAATACCTACCCCCAGGCGCTCCAGGGACATATATGCTCCTTATTATTCCGAGGCACCCTCTGGCGCGGGATGCCGCTCCAGATAGTCGCCCAGCATCTTAAAGTCTTCCTCCAGCAGCTCCTGCCACGCCGGATTACGCAGCGCCGCCGCCGGATGGAACGTGGGCATCACCACAAAATGCCCCATCTGATGGAACCTGCCGCGCAGCTTGGTGATGCCGATCTCGGTCTTAAGCACAAAGTGCGTCGCGGGGTTACCGAGCGTCACGATGATATCGGGCCAAATGCTTCGAATCTGCTCACGCAAAAACGGTGAACAGGCCAGCACCTCCTCGGGCCGAGGATTTCGATTTCCCGGTGGGCGACACTTAAGCACGTTGGCAATGTAGACGTCTTCGCGCTTGAGGCCAGCCAGCGACAGGATGCCGTTGAGATCCTCGCCCGCCGCCCCCACAAACGGTTCGCCTTGCAGATCCTCGTTGCGACCCGGTGCCTCACCGATAAACATTACGCGGGCGTGGGGGTTTCCCACGCCAAACACGATGTTATGGCGTGACTGATAGAGCTGACAGAGATGGCAGTCGCCTAAAACAGCCTCAATCTCCTCGAGCGCAACCTCGCGCGGCGCCTGGTGACTATGTCCGGGGATGTGCATGACACCCATAGCGGCTCCTACACGTAGACCTTGTCGAGACGCATGCCAAAGCCGCAGGCGACCTCGTAATTAATCGTGCCGCGCAGTCGGGCCATCTCGTCCATAGTGATCTCGGCATCGCCATCGCGGCCGACAATGATCATCTCGTCACCATACTCGGCCTCGGGAATCTCGTGTGCCGGGTTGGACTGAATGGCGACCATAAACTGATCCATGCAGATATTGCCAACCTGACGCACGCGCTCGCCGCGATACAGCACATCCATACGATTGGAAAGTGTACGCGATAGGCCGTCGGCATATCCAATCGGCAGCGTGCAGATCTGAACGCGCGTACGCGGTACGCGGTAGGTAAAACCGTAGCCCACGCCTTCGCCCATTGCAGGATGTGCCACACGTGTCACGCGCGCGTGAACGCTCATGACGGGGTCCAGCTGCATCACGCGGCTGCTCAACTCGCACGGCTGCATGCCGTACAAGCCAACGCCGGCGCGAATCATATCAAAATGCATCGAAGGATCGAGCATCGAGGACGGTGTGTTGGCACAGTGCACAATGCCGCACTCAAAGCCCGCGTCCTTAATGGCCTGAACGGCCTCGGTAAAGCGCTGGCACTGCAGTTTGTAGTCCCAACCCGATGGCTCGTCGGCCGTTGCGAAGTGCGTAAAGACGCCATCACACTGGATACCGCGGTGGAAGCTAATACCACGAACAAAGTCGAGCACCTGCGTGTAGTGAACACCGATGCGGTTCATGCCCGTCTCGATGGCTAGATGGTACTTGCCCACCTTGCCTGCCGCGACAGCGCACTCGCCATAGGCAAGGGCGAAATCGGACGTATAGACCGAAGGCATAATGTCAAACTCAAGCAGGGTGGGGATAGCCTCGATAGGCGGCTCGCTCAAGATCAGGATGGGCTTGGTAATTCCGCCCCGACGTAGCCCAACACCCTCACTGACCGTCGCCACCGCGAACATGTCGGCTCCGGCCGAGTACATGATTTTGGCGCACTCGACGGCACCATGGCCATAGGCATCGGCCTTGACCACGCAGCACAGTCGCTGACGTGGGTCGAGCAGGTTCTTGTAAGCCCTCGTGTTGCGGCGAAGCGCCCCTCGGTCAATCTCAACCCAGGACCAGCGTGTCAAATCGGCTTTATTCATGATTAATCATCCGACCCTTCGTCCATGATTCCCAGATCATCGAGTGCGTCCTTTGCCGCTAATTCCATGGCAGGACCGATCAAGTCGATCAGATCGGTCGCAATAACGCTCTTCTCACCGTACTCCGTCGCCGCGGCAAAACCCGCGTAACTGTGAAGCGCAACGGCATATGAATACAGCAGCTCCCAGCGATCCATCTCATCGCGCATGGTAGCCAGTGTGCCAGCCAAAATGCCCGCAAGGACATCGCCCGAACCGGCAGTCGCCAACGACGCCGGACCCGAGAGCGGCAAAAGCACGCGCTCAACGCCGCAGATAGCCGTCGTCGGTCCCTTGGCAATAACCACGAGATTGTCGGAACCGGCAGCCCAGACAACCTTCTGTGCGGCCGCGATTGCAGTCCCCAGATCGTTAACCTCCTCACCGGCAACCAAGCGCGAAAGCTCGCGATAGTGCGGCGTCATGACGAGCGGTTGCTCACGGCGGTACATCTCAGGGTTGCTATCGATACCGTCGATAGCAATCTTAGAAAGGCAGTTGAGCGCATCGGCATCAAGGATCAGCGGCACATCAAGCTCCAACAAGCCCGAAACCACCTGCATGGCACCGGCAGACGTCGTCATGCCGGGACCGCACAGTACGCAGCTGTACTTCTTTGCAATCTCGCACACGGTCATACGAGCAGCGGCACCAAAAGAGCCGCGGGAATCGGACGGAATAGCAAAAACCGGAATCGAGGGGAGTGCCATACGAATAAGATTGGCACACGCATCGGGCGTCGCGACAGCCACATAGCCGGCACCCGCACGGGCAGCAGACTTGGCGGCCATAATGGCAGCGCCAGGATACTGCGCCGAGCCGGCAACAATAAGGACGGAACCGCGAGAATACTTATCGATATTCGTGGGCAGCGGAGCAAAGAAATCCACCAAGTCACCGGGCTCGACAATCTCGGCGGCGTGGTCGACATCATCGATGACCTCATCAAGACGATCATAGAGGCTACCGCACACCAGATCACCGGCGTACTCAGGGCCATCAGCGCTGTAGAGGCCAATCTTGGGCGTGATCATCGTGACCGTGCGCTCGGCACGGATGCACTCGTCGTCGACAACACCGGTCTCGGCATTCAGACCCGAAGGAACATCGATAGACACCACATGGTCGGCGCAGTCGTTAACTGTCGGAATCCAGATGGAGAACGGTGCACGCAGGTCACCGTGGAAACCAGTACCAAAGATAGCGTCAACAACAACATCGGCCTTATCGATCAAAACCTCAAGCTCATCTCGCGAGGGACCGACACACACATGCACGTCACGACCGGCGGTACGGCGGGCAACATGGCGAGCCAGAGCGGCAGGAATCTCATCCGGCTCGACCGGAGACACGATATCCACGTCAACGCCCTTATGGCTCAAGATATCAGCCGCGACCCAGCCGTCGCCACCGTTGTTGCCAAAACCGACCAGAACCAGGACGCGATCGGGATTAAGTTTTAGAATTTCACTAGCAGCAAACTCACCCGCCAGTTCCATAAGCTCGGCCTTCGAAGTTCCTTCGCGTTCGATAATATCCTCGAGGCGAACGACTTCCTCGGTACTCAAAACCGGTTTCATCTATGCTCCTAGCGTATCTTGCGAAGCATCGCCCAGGTGCTCCGTCAAAGCTGAATTTTGCAGTTGCTCAAGCTCATCTAAAACCGAGCGAGCCTCTTTAAAAGTTTGTGCAACGCGTTCCTTGGTGCTCACCTTTTCCTCTTTTGGCTTAGGCCGAGCATCTTCGGTAATCGCGATGGCATTCGCAACGGCCAAGTCTCCCGTAAGCGTAATGGAAAGAGCGACCTCAACAACACCCAGTTCTTGAGCGATCTCGAGAGCACGGCCCGAAAGCAGAGCCTTCGGTTTGCCGAGTTTATCACGCGTTACCGAAACATCCTTGCGACCTACACCTTGACTAAAACCCGTGCCGAGAGCTTTAAGCACCGCCTCGCGCGAAGCAAAGCGGCTCGCATAGTGAGCAGCGGGACGCGATGATGCATCGCAATACGCACGCTCTTCTTCGGTAAACACACGCCGAGCAAACGACGGCGTCTTTTCAAGAATTGATTTCATGCGGGAAATCTCGACGATATCAACGCCGATACCAGCTTCAGCCATGTTCACCTCCATATCGCACAGACTAAGTTATTGTAGCCCGTTCACAGAAGATGCGACAAACGAGGGTTATAAAACACAGCTACTATGTGAGACAAAACCCGTAAACTCAAAAAAGGGGGGAGGCCGCGAGGCCTCCCCCCTTCT
>NZ_QSGH01000031.1:0-11162 GCF_003468085.1 Collinsella sp. AM41-2BH | reverse complement strand
AAGTGCTCTCCGGCTCGTGCGGAACTCGCGATCGACCTTATATGTCTGCCGCCCGGCGGCGGGGCTCCCGCACATCTCAACCTTGGCTGGGTTCTGGCTCAGTGGCAGTCGCTTCGCTTCTGCCCGCCTTGGTTGGTGTGGCGGTTTGGCGTTGGAACGGTTCTTTTTCTGATATATGCTGGTTGCGGCTCTTCTTTTGGGAGGAGTCGCTTTTTTGTTGCTAGGAGGTTGGCCCGTGGCTGATGGGGAGAATCGTTCTGAGCTGCTTTCCACAGATTGGAATCTGGAGTGGATGCAGATGCAGGCTGATCGGCGGCGGGCTGATGATTCTTTTGAATGGGATAAGCGGGCTCGACATTTTCGGCCGCTTGAGACTGCTCCGTATGCCCGGGACTTTATGAAGCTATTGGCGTTAAAGCCTGGTGAATCGGTGCTCGATATGGGGTGTGGAGCTGGGTCGATTGCTATTCCGCTTGCTCAGGCTGGACATCCTGTGATTGCTGCTGACTTTTCCCCTGCCATGTTGGGCACGCTTGATGCTGGCATTGAGTACCATGGGCTCGAGAATCGCATTACACCGCTTGAGCTTGCTTGGGATGATGATTGGGATTTGGTTGGACCGGTCGCGAAAACGGTGGATGTTGCCTTTGCCAGTCGGTCGGTTACGACGACCGATCTAAAAGGTGCGCTTGCCAAGCTCGACCGTACGGCTCGTCGGCGTTGTGCTGTCACGATGGTCGCCAACTCCAGCCCGCGCTATGATCTGCACTTGATGAACGCTATCGGCGCCTCGGTTACCTGCAGCAATGGCTTTGTGTACGCCTTCAACATCCTCATTCAGATGGGTTCGTTGCCGCAGGTTACATACTTTGAATCGCCTCGTCGCGATACCTTCGACAGCCTTGAGGCAGGCGTGGCGGATTTTTCCCGTATGCTCGAGCATGGCAACGAGGATAAGATTGACTGCCTGCGCGACTACATCGCTCAACACATGATTGAGAACCCCCATGCCGGTGAGCCGGGCTCCAAGGGCGTGCCGCAGGGGCGCTATATGCTCGATCATGTCCGCAAGGTTCGCTGGGCGTTTATTGCATGGGAACCGGTCTCTGAATCCCGCTCGTAGCCCGTTCACAGCCCGAGCTGCCCATCACCTCGGCATCCGCATTCTTTGCGAACTGGGCAAACGCGCCCCACACCGCGCCGTTCCTGCGCTATCGTGGGACAGCTCACGTAGATTAAGGCCCCGTCGCGGGGCGCCCCATACATAGAAAGCGAGAACCCATGGCACTGACAGGAGCCCAGGTCAAGCAGCTTCGCAGCATGGCCCATCACCTCAACCCCGCCATCATCATCGGTAAGTCCGATGTCAACGAGGGCACCGTCGAGCAGACGGTCGCCTACCTGGAGAAGCACGAGCTCGTTAAGTGCTCCGTGCTCGATGGCTCCAGTCTTTCCGCCCGCGAGGCCGCCGAAGAGCTCGCTGAGCGTTGCCACGCCGAGGTCGTCCAGGTCATCGGCCGCAAGTTCTCGCTGTATCGCGAGTCCTCGCGCAAGGACATCGAGAAGATCAAGCTCGTCTAAGAGCCAATGATCCGGCGAGCCAACACATAGCAAGCTTACGGGTGCCCAAGTACTTCGGGCGCCCGTTTTTTATCGCTCGACCAGCACGCGATTGAGCCGCCCCTCCACCAAGCGCTCGTATAGATGCCGCGTCTCGGGCTCGGGCACGCCATTGACCTGTTCCCTCAGATGGTGCATATGCCCGCTGTACAGCTCGACGATATCGCGCCGCCGCCCCGCCGCACTGTAGACGCGCATGGCACAGCGCACCATATCCTCGCGCGCCGTTTCCTGCCGAAGCCCCGACTCCGCCAGCCAAATCGCCGACTGCAGATCGTTTTCTTCTAGAGCGGCATTTGCTCCCTTAATCATGCAATCGATGAACTTTGACTGCATAATGCGTCGCATACGCAAAAAGTAGGTGGGGTTACAGCCATTGGGAACATACAGCGGCCCGGCATAAAGCTGCTCAATCTTAAGGCACAGCTCAACTAAATGGGGCCCGCGCGCACCCGTGCGATTTCCCAAAACCTCGCGGCTTATCTGGTCAAACAGCCGTACATCGGTCTTGACGTAGTCGCCGTTGAGTCCGATGCATTCATTTTGGATGAGCACACACGACTTGCCATCCGGCGTCGGTCCCAAAGCCGACCGCAAGCGCGATATCGTCGAGTACAGGTTGTTGCGGGCGCTATTGAACTCGGCATGGGGCCACAACTCCATGGCCAGCGTCTCACGATCGACGAGCGCATCCATGCCCAGCGCAAGCCGCTCGGCAAGTGTCGCCGCCTTCTTGCGGCGCCACATTTTGTCCGTGATGGGAAACCCGTCGCGCTCGGCGCGAAACGCACCAAACATGCGAATCTCGATATGGTCAATGGTATCAACGGCTTCAACCTCGCCGGCCTGGAACAGGCGCTCGCCCTCCCCTTCCAAATCGTCGCGCAGCGAGTACCGCGACAGCTCGCGCACGGGAAGCTTCTTGCGAATCCTGGTCGCCGGCTCGCCCAGACAATGCATGGCAAGGCGCGCAAAGAGCCGATACGATGGCTCCAGAATCCCCGCACGATTCATGGACATCCAGGCCGCAAGATCGCTGTCTCGGCCCGCACAGGCCAAATGCAGCGCCACCATCCAGGCCTCCGCTCCACCAACCTGCGTCTGGCTTATATCGAGCAACTCCGCTTCCTCACGCACCGAAACCATCGAGGTGTTACGCAGATACGCCGCGCGCTCCAGCAGCAATGCGTTATCGCGCATGTACGCAATCGACTCCTCGGCAAGTTTGAGCACTTGGACCGCACGGAACTTTGCATTAACCGGCCGTCCCTCTGCCAGCGACTGCCAGCCTTCTAGCAACAGGCCAAACAGCTGAATCTGATTATCGCGCATGCGCACGGCAAAACGATCGAGCTCGTTGAATGCCGCGTCGTCGGTTACCGGCAAGCCGGAAAGGAGCCGCCGTGCCGCCAACACCATGCGCACCCAGATAGCCATCGCCTTGAGCCCACGTACGTCGAGCGCCTCCCGCACCACCGTCATCTCGTCGTCGCGCTCGTCGGTTCCCGCAAATGACCCGTCAAAAAGCTCCACCAGCATGCTGTCGGCCCGTATAACAATCCCCGCGATGTCGAGCTCGCAGTCGTAGGCCTTGCTCGTTTTGAGCTGCTGTAGAACGCCGCCGTCATCTCCCCGCTCGGTCAGGCAGCGCTTGACCTCGATATGCGCGGACAACATATCGAGTGCGGTATGGGATGTCTCGATTTCTGGCACGGTCAGGTTCGTAGGAAGCCCAAGCCCGTTGTCCCCATAGCAAACAGCCGTCAGTGTCTGGGCCACCCTCCATGAAACAGGGTCTATTTCGCAGGCCGCCCGTTCGCCCCCGCGCTCGATGACCGATGCCATATAGCGAGCGAGCTTTGTATTGGACACGCTGACCGCTGCCAAATACACGCCGAGCGCCTCGGCAGGCGTTGGCTCTGGAGCCGGATCCTCGGCATCGATCGTGCCCAGCGCTGCTCGGCAGATATCGGCCCCGTGCCCCGTCAGAGCCAGATCGACCCCATACTGCCCAGCAAGTTCAAGGACCGCATCACGGTCCAAAAAGGCGTCCGCCAGGCCCATCGCCGCATCGCATCGGCCCGCCTTAAGCAAAATCCGGGCCGCCCTCGGAACAAGTTCGGGGCGAACCTCGGCCACCAACTTACGCAAGCGCAAGCGTCCGTTATCCTCCGTGCCCAGACACGTAAAACTCCGCTCGGCGGGGTCCAAGCCAAAGATCGGGTAGTCGCGTACGAAGTAGGACTGGTCGACCATCGATAGCCTCACCCCGCAAGCCTCGAGTTCTGCGATATTGCCCTCGCCCATCAAAATCATGAGACATGCCACGCAAAACAGTGCATTATTGTCGAGCGAAGCCAGGTCGACAAGTGCCGCGCCATATACGTTGACAATCTCGTTTTCGAGCAGACCGGCTACGTCGCCTTGGCCATACAGACCCGTCTGCAATGCCGAAACGAGCTCGGGCACGCCCTGCGTGAGCTGATAAAAGTCGAGCGATGTGCTGATCGAAAACGCCGATGCCCACGCCGAATACTCATAGGCATGCACCTTGAGCATCTGCGCATTGATCTTAACCGAATCGCCCAGCCCATGAATCAGTTGACGATTTGAAGGACGGCAGGAGATAAAGACCCCCACCCCCATAGCGCGCAGGCCGCGAATCCTGTCGATGAGGTCTTCGGTATCGTGCTGATCGAGGTTTGGCACATTATCAATCGCGATAAGGGAGTGCGGTTTGTCTTTGAGTTCTTCGGTAACCACCTCGAGCTGCATAAACACCTCGCGCCCAGTGGCGCGATCGGCCTCGATAATCCGCACGGGGCCTCGCGTCGGGTCGCATTTAACCTCATGGGTGTACTGCAGCAGCACCGAGGTCTTCCCAAACCCGTCGGGCGCATAAAGAACCACGATGCCGGCCTTTCGGCCCTTGGCGAGAAGCTCATTCATCAAGCGTTCGCGTCGCACCATATAGCCACCGCCCAGCGGCATCAGCTCGAGGTCGTCCATACTGCCCAAATCGTTTACCATGCCCGCTCCTCAACTCGACCGTATGGACACTGTAACCGCAAGACCATACAAGCCGCGCTATGAATAGAGCGACCTTGTGTTCTAGGTTGTCTTTTGGTACGCAAGCGGCAAGTTTTTGTACAGCGAGGGCCGATTGTTATTAATCCCCCGACTAATCGGTCTTTAAGCAGGTAAATGAGCTTGTCAGCTTGTCCCATCTAAGCGGCAGTGTAACGCAAATGAACAAGGTTCAGCTATGTCATTCAACTCGCCTAGCACCCGCTACCGTCTACGACCTTTTAGTGGCATTTTTGCATAGAATCTGGTATGGAATGAATCAAGCTGTTGGGCATCCGGCATTCGTCAAGCTTGCGGCAAGATTTTGGTCAAGCGGGCGGAGAGGGATAACAAAAAGGCCCCCGCAAAGCGGAGGCCTTAGGCAAGGCTATGTCGAGATGCAGGATTCGCGCTACTCGCAGAGCGAAAGGGCGGCCTCGTCGGCAACGACAACGCAGTTGGTGTGCAGCTGCAGGATCGAAGCCGGGCACGCGGGCGTAACCGGACCATAGCACATGTCATGCACGGCCTGAGCCTTGGCCTCGCCGTTGGCGACGACTAGGATCATGCGGGCATACATGATGGTCTGGGTACCCATGGTGTAGGCCTGACGGGGAACATCGTCGATGCTGTCGAACAGGCGGCTGTTGGCCTGAATGGTGCTCTCGGTGAGGTCGACGCAGTGCGTGCCCTTGGAGAAGTGGTCATCGGGCTCGTTGAAACCGATGTGGCCGTTGTTGCCAATGCCGAGCAGCTGCAGATCCGGGTAACCGGCGGCGGCGACGATCTTGTCGTACTCAGAGCAGGCAGCGGCGGCGTCGGGGTTGGAACCGTCGGGCACATGCGTGTTGTTCAGGTCGATGTTGATGTGATCGAAGAAGTTCTCACGCATGAAGTAGTGATAGCTCTGGGGATCGTCGTGCGAAAGGCCGCGATACTCGTCCAGGTTGTAGGTGCTGACCTCGGCAAAGTCGACGTCGCCCTTCTCGTACCAAGCAGCGAGCTGCTTGTAGGCACCGATCGGGGTGGAGCCGGTGGCAAGACCCAGCACGCAATCGGGCTTGAGGATAACCTGCGCCGAGATGATATTGGCGGCCTTGCGGCTCATATCCTCGTAGTCTTTAGCTTTAATGATCTTCATTACGCGTCCTTTCTCGTACAAGAGAGGCAAGGCTCCCCTTACAAGCACTTGCCCGCGGCCCGCGTCGGCCGCAACCAACGTGTGCGGCCACCAGGGCGAGGTCGCGTAATGTATGTGTCTCGTGTCTAGCCGCGTCGAGGCCCCTGCCCGTCCACGGTGACCCAAAGCCGTTTAGCTTCGGACAAATCCCATCTTGCCACGGAGGGCGCCCTCTTTCAAGGGCGCCCTCCATAAACGTGTTTGAATTGTAGGCTAATGGCCACGTGCACTTGCTAGCGCTCCCGAGCAACGATGAGCTGGTCCATCTCTTCGACATGCACGCCAACGGAGCCCTTGATACTCGAGAACTCAACGGAGTTGCACACCAAGATGGGAACCGTCACATCGTAGCCCTCGGCAGCAATTGCCTCGCGATCGAACTCGATGAGCACGTCGCCCTTATGGACGACATCGCCCACCTGTGCATGCACGCTAAAATGCTTGCCCTCAAGCTGAACAGTGTCCAAACCAACGTGGATGAGCACGTCTAGGCCATCGACCGTGTTGAGCGCAACGGCGTGACCCGTGGGAAAAATGGCCTCGACCTTGGCGTCTGCCGGCGCAATCACACGCGTGCCGGTAGGCTGAATCGCCACGCCCTGGCCCAAAAGGCCGGTAGCAAATGTCTGGTCATTGACCTCGGACAACGGAATGACGTCGCCCGAGATGGGAGCATCCAGCGTAAGAACTCGTCCACGCATACCAAAAGACCTTAGGACTTTAGTGAACATGCTCCCCCTCGGACATACCAATCAATCAAAATAGCTTTAACAGTTTACCACTTGGCACCCGTTTTTGACCATTAGGGAAGTTCGCGCTTGACAACCTCGACGATGTCGTCGACAACACGCTGGGTCAGCTCGTGCGTCTCGGCCTCGGCCATAACGCGGACCAGCGGCTCGGTACCGCTCGGGCGCACCAGAATGCGGCCGCGGCCGTCAAGCTCCTTCTCGGCGGCAGCGACGGCGTCCCAAATGGGCTGGCAATCGTCCAGGCCGGCCTTGTTGTCGGAATGCACGTTGACGAGTACCTGCGGGTACTTCTTCATGATGCCGGCAAGATCGGTGAGGGTACGACCGGTGCGCTTGAGCACGGCCAGCAGCTGCAGAGCCGTCACCAGGCCGTCACCGGTGGTGTTGTGCTCCAGGAAGATGATGTGGCCGGACTGTTCGCCGCCGATGACGGCGCCATCCGCGAGCATGCGCTCCAAAACGTAGCGGTCACCCACGGCGGTCTGAACCATCTCGAAGCCCTGCTCCTTCATAGCGATGGAGAAGCCAAGGTTGCACATGACGGTCGAGACGATCTCGGAGTTGGCGAGCTTGCCGCGAGCGGCAAGGTCAGAACCGCAGATGGCCAGGATGTAGTCGCCATCGATCTCGTTGCCCTCGCTGTCCACGAACAGCACGCGATCGGCGTCGCCGTCGTGGGCCAGGCCGATGTCAGCATGGGTGCGCAGCACGAGCTCGCGCAGGGGCTCAAGGTGAGTGGAGCCGCACTCAACGTTAATGTCAGTGCCGCAGTAATCGGTGTTGATGGCATGGACCGTGGCGCCCAGGCGCTGCAGCGCGGCGGGCGTGGTCTGGCAAGAAGCGCCATGACCGCAGTCGACGGCAACGACTAGGCCATCGAGCTTAAGGCCGTCGAGCGTGCTGATGGCATGATCGACATAGGCCTTGCGGGCGTCTTTCATCTTGATGATGTGACCCACACCGGCACCGGTCGGCAGCGTGTCGGCAGCCATGGCCCCCTCCGACATGACCCAGGCGCTGATCTCTTCCTCGACAGCATCGGGAAGCTTCATGCCCTTGCGACTAAAGAACTTGATGCCGTTGAACTCCGGCGGATTGTGTGAAGCGGAGATGACGATGCCACCGTCGAGCTCATTTTGGACGGTGAGCAGCGCCACGGCCGGCGTAGGGATAACGCCGCAGCAGTGCGGACGGCCGCCCTCGGCCATGATGCCGGCGGTCAGAGCGCTCTCGAGCATGGTGCCCGAAAGACGCGTGTCGCGGCCGACGCAGATATCCGGACCAAGGAACTTGGTCGCCGCGCGGCCCAGGCGAAACGCGAGGTCGCACGAGAGGTCGGCATTGGCGACGCCACGGACGCCGTCGGTACCGAAGATGTTCTGGGGCATAGGATCGCTCCTTCCCTAGCAGGCGATATGCAACCGCCCACCCTAGTCGAAAATGAAAAGCGGGACCCGCCGAGGAATCGGCAGGCCCCGCTTGTACATTGTATCTCGTAAGGAGATAAAACCTTAGCGCTTGGAGAACTGGGGAGCGCGGCGGGCCTTCTTGAGGCCGTACTTCTTGCGCTCGACCACGCGAGCATCGCGCGTAAGGAAACCGGCCTTCTTGAGGTCAGCACGGTAGTCGCCAGCGTTCAGAAGAGCGCGAGCGATGCCCAGGCGCAGAGCGCCGGACTGACCGGAGATGCCGCCGCCATCGCACAGAGCGATAACGTCGAACTGACCGGCGGTGTCGGTCACCTTGAAGGGAGCAAGGGCGTTCTCAACGAGCTGATGACGGCCGAAATACTGCTCGGCGTCACGCTTGTTGATGGTCACCTTGCCGGTGCCGGGGACGAGACGGACGCGGGCGACGGCGTTCTTACGACGGCCGGTACCCTGGTAGACAACGGTGTTCTCAGCCATCTTTAAGCCTCCAGCTCAATCTTCGTGGGGTTCTGGGCAGCATGCGGATGCTCGGCACCAGCGTAGACCTTAAGCTTGGTCATCTGGGCACGGCCGAGGGTGGTCTTGGGCAGCATACCGCGAACGGCGCGCTCGATGACCTTCTCCGGGTGCTTCTCCATAGCCTGGCGGAAGCTCTCAGCCTTGAGGCCGCCGTTGTAGCCGCTGTGGCGATAATAGGTCTTCGTGTCGGCCTTGTTACCGGTAAGCTGGACCTTATCGGCGTTGATGACGACAACGAAGTCGCCGCAGTCACTGTTGGGCGTGAACTGGGGCTTGTTCTTACCGCGCAGGATCATTGCGATCTGGGTGGCAAGACGGCCCAGGACAGCACCATCGGCGTCGACGAGAACCCAGTTGCGCTGGACCTCGCCCTGCTTGGCGTAGTGAGTCGATTTCGAAATCACTTAGACTCCTCCATGTACAGTACGTGTTGTTACAGAGATTCACGGGGCTCTGCAAGTAACCCGTCCATATTACCCCGCTCGCCGTACGAGTCAACAGGTATTTTGGCTCCGACCAGAGTTTCTGCACATGTCATCCACGAGCCGTGATTTTCCAACTCTTTAGCTGTTGTCATTTTTTGAGGGTTCGCCGTCGCTAGCGCTCAACGAACTCTTGGATTTCCGCGAGCAGGCGCTTTGCCTCCTGACGGCCCTGGATATACAGGTCCAAAAGCTTTGCCGGATCGTGCTCGACATGGCCGACCTCGACCGGCTTTTGCGGAGCGACGACCAACGCACGGCCCTCGCGCTCATACTTCCACAGGTGCATGCGCTGTATGTTGTAACGGTCGTGGCGCGTCTCGATAGCCTCGAGCAGGTAGGGGTAGTCGGCATAGCGGGCGCGCGCGGCAGGCATAAACTCGTAGGGCTTTTTCTCGTACGAGCGGTCCTGCGTGACAATGACAACCGCGCGCTCGAAGCCGTCCTCCTCGAGCACATGCTCGATAGGAACCGAATCGGCCACGCCGCCGTCGACGTATTTGTGCCCATCGATCTCGACCGGCGGCGTCACCAGCGGCAGCGACGTCGAGGCGCGCACGGCATCGAGGTCGAGCACGGCGCTTTTGACCGGCAGGTATGCAGCGGTTCCAAAGAGCATGTCCGTCGCGACGGCGTACATCTTGGTGGGGCTCGCGTCGAACGCTTCGTTGTCAAAGGGATCCAGGCGGTCCTGGACATCGTTGAAGATAAAATCGTAACCCACGATGGAGCCCGTGGACGCAAACGATGCGGCGCCCATGAAGCGGTTGTCATTGCAGAAAGCCAGGTTGATGCGGTTGGCACGGCCGATCTGATGCGACTTGTAGTTCACGCCGTTGAGGGCGCCGGCCGATACGCCATATACCGCCGGAATCTCGACGCCGGCCTCCATGAGAACGTCGAGTACGCCTGCGGTAAATTGCCCGCGGAAGCTGCCGCCCTCCAAAACGAGCGCGACCTTGCCGGCGTTCTTTGCCTTATCTTCTGCAGTCATATTGACCTCCTGCGATTGCGTTTTGGCTTTCTTCTACCCAGTTTTGGAATGGAGGGCGCATAGGTTTTGGAGTTGAGAATATGGAGCGGAAAGCGTGTCCCAGTTTGAGGCGGGGTTCCGGGATGAACTTTCCGCTTGGACCGCCGTTGGGAAAGCGTGTCCCGTTCTGAGCGCGGATTCCGGGATGGATTTTCCGCCTGGGCCGCCGTTAGGAAAGCGCGTCCCACCCTACGTTGCCGTAGCGTTTGCTTAACGCCCGCGCCCTGCACAGAGTTCGATTCTCCGCGGGTTTGGGGTTCCGTTGATGCGGCGCATGGCCGGCTGAGATTCGATAACATCGCATCCATATTGGGCTGATAGTTTGCGCGGAGAATCCGCGTATTTGCTTCGCAAATCCGCGCCGGCTTCGGCCGGCTGCCGCCGCCCTCGCCCGCGGGCTACAAACGCTTCGCGTTTGCTTAACGCCCGCGCCCTGCATAGAGTTCGATTCTCCGCGGTATCCATATGTAATAAAAAGGCAGGTAGAGACACTTCTCTACCTGCCTGTTACGTATGGTGGAGGCGCGGAGAATCGAACTCCGGTCCACGAAAGCCCCCTGATTGGCATCTCCAAGCTCAGTCGCTGGTTTTGTCTCGGACGCTTTGCGCGCAGCGACACGCTCGCGGCGTCCTAACCGGTTCGGTCTTAGCCTGCGCCATACCGATTACGTGCGCAGGAGCATTCCCCTAAAATGACGTCGCGCCGGTGTCGGGGAAATCACCGGGTTGACGCGCCGCTATAAACTAAGCAGCGAGAGCCATAGGCTCAAAAGAAGAGTTGTTGTCAATTCAATTTGACGGTACCCCTGTTTAACGAGGCGAGGAGACCTCGGCTTGCTTCCTCTCTCAGAGCTATCGTGTCGAAACCAGTCGCCCCCGAATGTTGGGAAAGTCTGGATGGTATCGGGCCTGCAAACACCCGATAACCGTCGACTTTTCAAGGAACATACGGGGCGAGCCCCGCTTGTGGAGTGTTATCTTACCACGTTCTGAAAGCGGACAGCTGTTCTATGCACGAGCTGTGAAGACCTCAATGTGCGCCCTTGATTATCAACTTTATCCGAACACCTCCCACATTCA
>NZ_QSGH01000030.1:0-15929 GCF_003468085.1 Collinsella sp. AM41-2BH | reverse complement strand
GAGCGTTGGTCAAAATGGTTGTTTTTACAGTAGCGCTAACACCCCCCTCGGCTCGGAGTTCACCTGCGACATGAGCAGCGCGCAGTCCGCCGCCGTCAGCCGGTCGAACCTGGCCCCGGCGCCCTTGGGCAGCAGCTTCCTGGTCTCCACGTGGTTCTTCTCGCACGCGCCCTTCTGCTGGCTCTGCCGGGGGTCGCAGTAGAAGAGCCTGGTCTCGCCGTCCCGCTCGCCGAGCAGCGCCGCGATGGCGCCCTCGTCGGCGAACTCGCTCCCGTTGTCGGTGAGCACGGCGCCGAAGGCGCGCCTCGCGCCGTCCTCGCCGAGGACCCCGCGCAGGGAGGAGAGCGCCGCCAGGACCGAGGCGCACGTGCCGTCCGGCAGCGGCAGGGCCAGCTGGAAGCGGCTCGGGCGGTGCAGGAGCGTGAGGAGCCTGGCGGAGTCGCCCCTGGAGCCCTCGACGGTGTCCATCTCCCAGGCCGCGGCGCAGGCGTCCTCGCCGAGCGCGAGGAACGACGCGTGCGACCTGCGCGACGAGTGGGACGTCGCCCTCTTCGGGGCCCGGCGCGACCTCGGCCTGTAGCCGACCTTGCGCCTGAGCTCCATGTTCGTCATGCCGTCGTAGCCGGCGTCCACCCACCTGTAGACGGTGGAGGCGCTGAGCCCGGGGGTCGTCGCCGCTATCTGCTGCGGGGAGAGCCCGCGCGCGAGCCCGTCCCTGATGGCCGCGAGCTTGGCGGCGGCGCCCTCCTCGGTCTCGTCGATCCCGGACCTGCTCGCCGAGAGCTCGGCGTCGGCCGCCTCCTGCGCCCTCCTGGCGCTGTAGAACACCCTGGGCCTCCTCGAGCAGCCGTAGCCCCTCCTGTGCGGGCAGCCGTTGCAGCACCTCGGCCACGCGGAGAGCCTGGGGCAGGCCCCCGAGAGGTCCGCGGGCGCGGGCTCGCCGTAGCGCGAGCGCGGCGCGGTGACGTGGCGGTGCGCCGCAACCTCCCTGGTCACGGTCGAGGGCGACCTGCCGAGCTCCGCGGCGATATCGCGGGCGCTGCGGTTGCGGTCGAGCATCCTCTCGACCGTGTTCCTCTCGTGCCTCGTGAGCCTCCCGTACGACCTCCCGGACGGCTTGGGTCTGGACATGCCGGCCTCCCTCCATCGCGGGCCGGGGGATTCCGGCCCCTCTGGGGTTGCCTACCCGGATTCGCGCCTCAGGACTCAGCGCAACGCGTTGCGCTGAGTCCTGAGGCTGTTGCAATGAAAATGAGAATCAAGGTTCAATCAGTTAGCCAAAATAATTCATATGTATATGTTGACAATTAGCCGCTTTTTTTGTATAGTATTATTAAAAGGGGGAAATGTTTATGTTACATAGCATGCGTATTCGATAAGCATTGAAATCAAAAAAGATTTTTCCCATTTTCAATATGGGCTTTTTTGTCATGCTTATTTTGCGTATGCTATACAACAAAACTAACGATGTATAGACATAGTATAAAAACTATGCCTTAATTTTGTTGTAGTGTTATATGTATAAATGCAGGTCAATGCTCATGTTGAGAATTGACCTGTATTTTTTTGCACAAAAGGAGAAATATTATGCTTGAAAAATATTGGATAAAATGTCCAATTTGTAACGGAAAGACGAGGGTTCAAGTATTTTATAATACGGTATTAAGAAATTTTCCTCTTTTCTGCCCTAAATGTAAATTAACACATATCATTGATGTTGAAAAATTAGAAATCATAATCAAAAACTCTGAAAAACAAAAGGAAGGATATTAAATGAAACACTTACCTAAAAGTACACCTACGGAAATATTGAATGACCCATACGGATTTACTTACAAAGAAATGTCGGAAGTAATTGGAGAGGATAAAGCAAGAGCCTTATATGCGGAATTGTATAAACAGCCATTTCACAAAAAAAATCTATCAATATCAACAAAAAAAGTCTATAAAAGTAGCGATACTGAAAAGTATGTTTATGAATTGAAAGACAACAGGTATATCGAAACGGTTTTTATTAAACGGCGAGATGGTGGGACTGTTTGCGTAAGTACGCAAGTTGGTTGTTCTGTTGGTTGTATTTTTTGTGAGTCCGGACGCAATGGTTTCGTTCGTAATCTAACACCATCTGAAATTGTGCAGCAGGTCATATTGATACGTCAAAAAGTAAATCGTATCGTTTTTATGGGAATGGGAGAACCTTTATTCAATTACGACAACTTGATTGCAGCAATCCATATTCTTCGAGATAGAAATGGACTTAACTTTCCAACCGACGGCATTACCGTATCAACAGTTGGTCCAGTTAATCAATTAAAAAAATTGCGCGAAGAACATCTAAAAATTCAGTTGACAATATCTTTACATGCAGCAACACAGGCTGCGAGAAACTGCATCATTCCTCATATGCACATGTACGCTATTGAAGATGTTGTTAAGCAAGCATTGTCCTATTCACAAAGGCATAATCGAAAAGTGGTATTTGCGTATTTGCTTTTACCAGGTATAAATGACCGTTCCTCAGATATAAGGCAACTTGCAAAATGGTTTAAGGGCAAAAATGTTATGATTAACGTGCTGCAATACAACCCGACGAGTAATTCAAAAATTAGAGCACCACAAAAACAAGAAATGGTTGCGTTCAAACATCAATTAGAGCAAACAGGACTTGAAGTTACCATGAGAGTTTCTCATGGTAGAAAGATTAAAGCAGCTTGTGGACAGTTAGCTAATACATATAATAAAGCCAAAAAACAACAAAAATAATTTAATTAAAAGAGCCAGACGCACAGACGCAGAGCCGATAATATGCAGTTTGAAATACTGCTGTTATCGGCTCTTTTTTGATTTAATTTGTGCCCCCAATAACCATATTGGAGCAAAATCAGAACTGTTGCTTGTCGTTCTTTGATTTCCGCAGCAGCTTTGAAAAACCAAAGCCGCCGTTTCTTTTTATCTTCTAATGAAATGACGCGGTATCACTGTTAAAAGCGGCGGCTAAAAGGAGGTAGCCGCCATGAAGCACATACCCTATCGACAAAATCCGACGGTCATTGACATATCAAAAAAAGCCCGACCACCGCCGGGAACCTCTCTACCCTTGACTATGAACTGTCTAATCATCTAAATACTGCTTATAATACCCATACGCCTGTCCGGGCTTTTCGGACAGGCGTATTTTGCTGCTCAAAAAATTTTTTGAAAAAATTTCAAAAAATCTTCGGCGTTTTTCAAAAACGCCGTATTGCCCCGCGAAAAGGGGGAAGCACCACCAACTTTCCAACGAGAAAGGAGGTGAGAATGTGGAACCTAATAGCAGGGAGTTTTACAAACAATGTGCTTTTCAGAAGTTTTGTAATACGGTGCTGCACAATGAAGCGTGTGACGCTCACAGGGAGCTGCACAGGCATAAGGCAAGGGAAGTCACCTTTTCCGATTTGCCCTTAGACGAAGCGCGGCAGCTTCATACCTTTGATGAATATTTCAAACGGGAAACCGCCGAAACCGTCTTTGAGAAAACCGGGAAGAAAATCACGCCGAAGCTGCTTCTTGAAGCAATCCGTACTTTGCCGGAAGAAAAGCGCAAAGCCGTACTCCTGTACTATTTCGAGGGAATGAACGACACCGAGATTGCGGAGCTGTTCAACACGTCGAGAAGCACGATACAGTACAGGCGGACAAGCTCTTTTGAGAAATTAAGAAAATATCTGGAGGAAAATGCTGATGAATGGGACGAATGGTAACGAACCCGGCTACCCGGAAAATGCCCTTGTTCCCTATCCTGTCATTGTGGCAGCGACAATGGTTGTCCGGCGTTTGCCCAGATAAAACCTGCCAAAATAAACCTGTCCCTTTTTGGCAGGTTACTCGGCGCTCTTGAGGGCGCCGACCATGTCGATCTTGTTGAGGGTACGGTTGGTAGCGAGGTTGACGATAATCGTAAAGCCGAAGGAAAGCACCACGGCAAGCACGTAGCTCAGCGGCTCGACCTCAACGTCAAAGTACAGCGACGGCATCTGCAAAATGTAGGTAAAGCTCTCGGCCAGCAAGCCGCCCAGCGGTACGCCCAGTGCGGCTCCAATCGCCGTAAGAATCAACGTCTCCTTGTTGACATAATGGTGCACCTCGCCACGGCGAAAGCCCAGCACCTTGATGGTCGCCAGCTCGCGTTCGCGCTCCGAAATATTCGTATTAGACAGCGTAAACACCACCACAAACGATAGGCACGCCGCCATAAAGGTCACAAGCACCACGACCGAATTGATAATCGTAAAGTTCGCCTCATAGTTTTCCCAATGCTCGGCCGTACTCGAAATCGTAAGCCAACCGTCACTCTTAAGATTCTTGCTAAACGCAATCTGGTCGGCCGACGAACCCTTAAGCAGCACAAAGACGCCGTTAAGGCGTGCACTTCGACCGAACGCGCGCTCATAGGTGCCCTGCGTCATGTAAAGCGTGTTGCCCAGATAGTTGAGCGAGATGTCGCTGACTTTGACCTTGGCAACATTGAGCGACGAATCCTGGACGTGAGCCGTGTCACCCGGCTTGATCCCCAGCACCAGCTGAGAGCTCTTGCTCAAATACACGTCTCCGTCACGCAGGGCGAGCGGTTCTTTGGACTCATCCTCCAGGCGCACGTAATCGCCCAAGTCACCCGTGCGGTCGTCGGGAATCACGATGAGCTGAACGGTCTCGCTCTTTCCGCCGAATGTAAAGGTAACGTTGTCGGTCATAATCGGCAGCGTCGAAGTCACGGTCACGTCGGAATCCTTGGCTGCACTGCGCTCATCCAACGCCGCGCACGTCTGCGAAAAATCATCGGGATTGGCGACCGCCAGCAAATCGTAGCGTGTGATGTGCCCGTACTGCTTGGGCGACAGCGCGACCGACGTATCACGGATGCCCATACCGCAAATCACAAGCGCCGTGCAGCCCGCAATGCCAAAGATGGTCATAAAGGCGCGCTTTTTGTAGCGGAATAAGTTGCGTGCAGCGACCTTGTTCAAAAAGCCCATGCGGTGCCAGATAAAGCCGATGCGCTCGAGCAGAATGCGCGAGCCGGCGCGCGGGGCCTTGGGGCGCATGAGCGAGGCTGGGGTCTCGGCCATCTCGTGGCGGCAGGCGATAATCGTGGCGCCCACCACGCCCACGGCAAACAGCGCTACCGACACGAGTGATGACACGATGTCGTACGAAAGCAACATCTGGGGCAGCGAGTACATGTCGTCGAACACCGTAAACAAGAACAGCGGCAGACCCACAAATCCGATGATATTGCCGAGCACGCCACCGATCAGACACGCCCACAGCGAGTAGTCCACATATTTGGACAGGATACGCCCGCGCGAATAGCCGAGCGCCTTGTACAGGCCAATGAGCGTGCGCTCCTCCTCGACCATGCGCGTGGCGGTGGTGAGGCTGATGAGCACGGCGACGATAAAGAAGATGAACGGGAACACCGTGGCAATGGCCTCAATTGACGAGCTATCGCTCTCCACGCTCGAGTAGCTTGCGATGTTATCGCGGTCCTGGATGTACCAGGTGCATTCGCCCAGGTCAGAGAGCTCGGCGCGGGCATCGGCAAACTGCTGGTCGGCGGCGGCACGGCGCTGGTCCAGGTCGGCTTGCGCCTGCGCACGCTCGTCGCTGCCCTCGGCCATGCGATTGATGTTGTCCTGCTCGATCCCAAAGACCATATTCGCCTGACGCTCAGCTGCGTCCAAGCTCGCCGGTGTGTCGACCGTCAGCTCCTGGGCGCGCGCCTTCTCACGCTCCTCGCGGATCTTCTCGATATTGCCCTTGACCTCATTGATCTTTGCCGAGTAGGCATCCGAATAGGAGTTGAGGCTCTTGGCTCCCTCGACGACCACGTGGACAGCGGAGTAGGAAGAAGATGTCGCGGCATCCTCGCTCACGTAGAACTTGTAGTCCGCAGTCGAAGCAGCGCGAAAGGCGTTGACTGTCGAGTCGGAGCTCACGTCGGTAGGATCGAGAACCTCGGCCGTGATGGTGTAGTCCCCATCGGCAAACTGGTCCTTGGCGCTTTGGTTCGACGAGCTCGCATCGTTGGCGGCAAAGCTCACCGTATCGCCGATTTTCTTGCCCGAAGCCTTCAGGAACTTCGAAGTCACCGCGACTTCATCAGCGCTCTCGGGCAAATCGCCGTTCACGAGCACCGGCTGATCGATGTTCTCCTTGGAGAGACTCTGCACGACCACGCGCTCGCGCGTTGTACCCACGGCGGTGTAGGCGGTCTCGGTGTAGATGCCCTCGGCCGTCTCGACACCATCGACCTCTTGGATGGCGGCGAGATCATCGTCGGTCAGGCCATAGGTCGACTGTACGTTAATGTCATAGACATTTTGCTGGTCGAAGTAGGCGTCAACCGAATCGCACAGGTCCTCGCAACCCGCCTTAAGGCCGCACATCACGCTCACGCCAAGCGCGGTGATGACCACGATTGACAAGAAGCGCTTAAGACTACCTCGGATTGTGCGATAGATGCCACGGCGAAAAACCGTCGGCACCATATCGTTTGAGCTTTGAGCGGTACGGTAGGTCGTAAACTCCCGGTCGCGCTCCGTGTGCTTAGCATCGCCGGATTGGCTGTTTTGGCGGTCTTGGTCCATGGGCGCTACCACTCGATCGTCTCGATAGGCACGGGATTTTGCTGGACCGTCTCGCTCTCCACGCGCCCGCTCTTAAAGCGAATCAGGCGATCGGCCATGGGCGCAAGCGCGGAGTTGTGGGTGATGATAATGACCGTAATGCCCTGTTTGCGGCAGGTGTCCTGCAGCAACTGCAAAATCTGCTTGCCGGTTTTATAGTCGAGCGCGCCCGTGGGCTCGTCGCACAGGAGCAGCTTGGGGTTCTTTGCCAGTGCACGGGCGATGGACACGCGCTGCTGCTCGCCGCCCGAAAGCTGCGCGGGGAAGTTGGCGAGGCGCTCGCCCAGGCCAACCTGGCAAAGCGTTTGCTCGGCATCGAGCGAATCGGGGCAGATTTGCGCCGCGAGCTCGACGTTTTCGAGTGCCGTCAGGTTGGGGACCAGATTGTAGAACTGGAAAACAAAGCCGACATCGGCGCGGCGGTATTCCACGAGCTGCGTCTCGTTGGCGGAGCTCACGTCGCGTCCGTCCACCGTCACGGTGCCGGAAGTTGCCGTGTCCATGCCGCCCAAGATATTGAGCGCCGTGGTTTTACCGGCGCCCGAAGCGCCCAGGATAATGGCAAGCTCGCCACGCTCAACGGTAAAGCTCGCGCCGTCGAGCGCATGAATGCGGGCATCGCCCTCGCCGTATGCTTTGATGACGTCTTTGAATTCAATATAGGCCATCGATTAATTCCCATCTGGTCGGATAACTCTTTAGTATTACCCATTTCGCACCGACCAAAAAGGGACAGGTTTATTTTGGCAGGTTTTATAAGGGGAAACGTACCTCTTTGGGGGCAGCGCGGGACGCGCAGGGGCGGCCGTGCAGATCGGCACAGCCGTCTCACGTGGAATCGACCGACGCCCGCCTTTCCGTGACACCGGCAACTCGTTTTTGTTTGTTGGCATGGCCGCCATTATGACTTGGGACTGAGCACTCAAATTCTCACTCCTCATTGCCACGCTTGCCGCAAGCTATCAGGGTGACGAGATGACGACGCTCGCTGTAGCAGCGCAGCCACACTCTATAAGCGAGGCGTTTGCCAGCAAAAAAGCGCGCGACAGGGTAAGCCCGCCGCGCGCTATCCTATGCGGACTAGTTATTGTTGTTGGTCATCGAGGCCACTGCTGCCGCAAGATTGGAAATGGGCATCGTCTGCAACCAGATGCGACCGGGACCGGTGAGCACGGTGTTGAACACGCCCTCGCCACCAAACATGATGTTTTTGACGCCCTTGACCATTTGAGCGTCGATGCTCACGGTCTCCTCAAAGCCGGCCACGTTGCCGGTATCCACAATCATCTGCTGGCCAGCAGCGAGCTCGTACTCAACCAGGTCGCCGTCGATCTCGGCAAAAGCAACACCCGAGCCCGTGAGCTTCTGCATGATAAAGCCCTCGCCGCCAAAGACGCCGGCCTTTGCCTTCTTGTTAAAGTGAATGCTCAACTCGACGCCACTTTCCGCGGCAAGGAACGAACGCTTCTGCAAAATCCAGCTCTTGCCCGGACCGATCTCGATTGGCACGATGCGGCCGGGGAAGCAGGAGCCAAACGCGATCATGCCATCGCCACGCGCGGTCCAAATGTTTTGGAACAATGCCTCACCCGAAAAAGCCTTGGAGAACATCTTGCCGATGCCACCGCCCGAGGTAGACATTTCCATGTTGGGGGTCATCCAAGCCATGGCGCCGCTTTCGGTGATCATGGATTCGCCATCGCTAAGGTTGCACGTAACAACCGGGAAAGCCCCTCCGCCGATCTCGTACTGCATGACCGTCTCCTTTCCACTCAGGAGCCGAATAACGATGCCTATATTTTAGCAGGTAGAGATGCATATGTTCACACCGCCCATGCCCTCTCCTGCGGACGTTTCCCCAGATAAAACCTGCCAAAATAAACCTGTTCCTTTTTGGCAGGTTTTAAAGGCAAACGGTGAAGGTGATCTGGTTGCCGTGACCGGATACGGTGGCGGCGCCTCCATGGGCCTCGGCGATGGCACGCACCACGGACAGGCCCACGCCCGAGCCACCCGTCTTGGAGCTGCGCGACGCATCCGCACGATAGAAGCGATCGAACAATCGGTCCAGGTCGCCCTCGGGCAGCTCGTCCACGGCGTTCGATACGACAAGCTCGGCGGCGCCCTTGCCTTTGCCGTGCGAAACGGCGCACAGGCTCAGCTCAATCACGCTGCCCTCGCTCGCATAGCGCGTGGCGTTGTCCAGTAGCAACTCAACCACCTGCGCCACCGCCGCGGCATCGGCATGGGTCCGCACGCCGGTCGCAATCGACGTCGACAGGCGTTTACCGCCTGAGACCGCCACCGACTTAAACGGCGCCGCCGCCTTGTTCACCGCCTCCGAAAGATCGATCGGCGCCATGGTAAAGCCCGCCGAGCCCTCGTCCATGCGTGCCAAGAACACCAAGCGCTCCGTGAGCGCCGATAATAGCGCACCCGCACTCGCCTTAGTGCTGCCTTAGCAGGTCGATGAGCATATTTAAAAAAGCAAGGTTATAGCTTAGTCGGACTTAAGGAACGGGCGGCTTCACATCTCGCCCTGCAAACAACGCCCGTACAGCGAGCGCGCTTGCCGCATGGGCGTTGCGGCCGCCTGCAGCTTATAGATAGGCACCCTCGAGGCGCAGCAGCCACTCCTTGCGATCCAGTCCACCGGCGTATCCGTTGAGCGATCCGTCGGCCGCGACCACGCGATGGCACGGCACGATAATCGAAATAGGGTTGCGAGCGACCGCAGCCCCCACCGCGCGAGGAGATACAACGGGCGCTTCATTTCCCGGTACACGATGTCGAGCGGCAACACGCTGGGCGATCTCGCCATACGTAGCGACCTCGCCACGCGGGATCGAAAGCAGCTCAAACCAAACCTCACGCTGAAACGCCGTGCCGATCATATGCAACGGCGGCGTAAACCGAGGTTCCTGCCCTGCAAAATAAGCATTCAGCCAAGCCCAGGAACGCTCAAGCACCGAAGAGGCCGCACCATTTGCCGGACTCACCGACGACATGCCACCAGTACCGGAAACCGCATCGACGCCTTCAACATGTTCGGAGTCTTCACGGAGAAGCGTGGAGCCAAAGTGCTCCTGCCCCTCAAACCAAAGCCCCGTCAGACCGCGGCCATCAGCGGCAAGCAGGATTTCGCCCAAAGGCGAAGCAAACGTCGTCGTGACCACCAGCGGCTCCTTTCAAAACTCCGCAACATAATACCGCGAATTGTGCAGACAACCCCGCAGATACGTCTGGGCGGGCTCGCAATTACTTAAGCGAGACTGTTTTCCCTAATCAAGCGAAAAAGACGCAGGGCATCGACACCAGAGCGGTACCCCTGTCAGCCGAGCTCTAATACTTTCCCGAGAAGTGAACGAGTAAAAACGAAGTCCCGAAGCATCCACACCTTTAGACCATAAAACCGCAGGATTCGCACAGCAAAACCGCAGGACATAGCAATCAAAAAATGGCAATGCTTCGGGGGTCCAAATAAGGTCGTTCACTTCTCGGGAAAGTATTAGACCCCGATTCACCCCAACCCCAAAGTCGCCCCAGGCAGCAGGCGCGAAGCGCCGAGGCCGCTGCCGGGACCAGGGTCCGCAACAACCACGTGCCCCCACATCAGCCCAGCGGCCCCAACCAACAACGGCCCCATCGCAGGCCGCGCGCAGCAGCGTCACCGCAGGCGGGGGCCGGGTTTAGTTTTCAGAACACTCCGCAGACCAGTGTGGCGCCTTGTCCGCGGCTCCGAAGGAGCAGGACAAGGCGCCACACATGGTCGAGGACGTTCTGAAAACTAAACCCGGCCCCCGCCGGACAGGTCAACCTACTCGCAGAGCAGCTTAGCGATCTGGACAGCGTTGGTTGCCGCGCCCTTACGGATTTGGTCACCGCAGCACCAGAAGGTGATGCCACGCGCGGCCTCCGGGTTCGAGATGTCGCGGCGCACACGACCGACCCAAATCAGGTCCTGGTCGGAGGTGTCCATCGGCATGGGGAAGCGGTCGTGCGCATCCTCGGCGCTCATGTCGTCAACCAGCTTCACGCCCGGAGCGGCAGCCAGCGCAACACGGGCCTCGTCAACCGTAATGTCACGCTCGAACTCGAGCGTGATGCTCTCGGAGTGCGAACGCAGCACGGGCACGCGCACGCAGGTGCAGTTCACGCGCAGCTCGGGCAGGTGCATGATCTTGCGGCCCTCGTTTTGCAGCTTCATCTCCTCGGAGGTAAAGCCCTCTTCCTTGACGCCGCCAATCTGCGGAATCAGGTTGCTCGCCAGCTGGGCGGCAAACGCGCGCGGCTCGGGAATCTCTTCGCCACGGCCCAGGGCGGCCAGCTGGGCCTCAAGCTCGGCCATGCCGGGGGCACCAGCGCCCGAAGCCGCCTGGTACGTCGAGACGATCATGCGCTTCACGCCAGCGAGCTGATGCAGCGGCCACGTGGGAACCAGGCCGATAATGGTCGCGCAGTTGGGATTGGCGATAAGACCGTGATGCCACTTGATGTCGTCGGCATTAATCTCGGGCACGACCAGCGGTACCTCGGGATCCATACGGAAGGCATGGCTGTTGTCGACCACGACGGCGCCGCGCTTGACGGCCTCGGGCAGCAGCTCCTTGGCGATATCGTCGCCGGCAGCGCCGAGCACGATGTCGCAGCCCTCAAAAGCCTCGGGGCAAGCCTCCTCAATCACAGCCTGTTCGCCGCGGAACTCGACGGTCTTGCCCGCAGAGCGTGCGCTCGCCAGCAGCTTGAGCTTGCCGACCGGGAACTCCTGCTCGTTCAGGCACTCGAGCATCTGGGTGCCCACGGCTCCCGTCGCGCCCAAAATAGCAACCGTGTACTGTTTCATGCTTCCCCCTTTAAAGGTTGTGGCTATCGCCCGCACGCCAAGCAGGCCGATTATTGTTGCCAGTGTATACAAGAACGGGGCAGGCATGAAACCCGCCCCGTCGAAACGAAACCGAAACGAAACGCCCCACGGTAGATTTTTGAGACATGACCCAAAAACCTACCGAGCAGTCACTACTTTTTGAGCGCGGCCAGAGCGGGATCAACCGGCGCGGAAGCCTCCAGGTCGGAGACCTTCACAATGCCATTTTCGTCGGAGAAGGCACGGTAAATGGTCCGAATCGCCAGGTCAAAGTCCTTCTCCTCGACACCGATAATGATGTTGATCTCGTCGCAGCTCTGCGAAATCATACGCACGCTCACGCCGGCCTGGCCGAGCATGCCAAACAGATGGCCCGAGATACCTGCACGACCGCGCAGGTTGCGGCCGACGGTAGCGATGAGCGCCAAGCCCTCGACAACCTCGATCTCGAGCGGCTCGACCTCCTGCTGAATGTCGCCCACGAGCGAGTACAGCGAGTCGTGCACATCCTGCTCCTGCACCACGGCGCCAAAGCGGTCGACACCGGTGGGCATGTGCTCGACGGAAACGTCATAGCGCTCGAAGACCGAAAGCGCACGGCGCATAAAGCCAACGCGGGGCTTGGTGCGGTCGCGGGCCACGTTGATAGCGACAAAACCGCGCTTGCCGGTCACACCGGTAATGATGGGTTCTGCCTCGCCCTCGTCAGCCGTCTCGCTAATGATGGTACCGGGGTCCTGCGGCGCATTGGTGTTCTTGATGACCAGCGGAATACCCGCCTCACGCACAGGGAACACGGCCTCCTCGTGCAGGACGCTTGCGCCCATGTACGAAAGCTCACGCAGCTCCTCGTAGGTAACGCGGGCGATGGGCTGCGCCTCGGGCACAATACGCGGATCGGCAGAATAGAAGCCCGAAACGTCGGTCCAGTTCTCGTACAGATCGGCGCCCAGGCACTTGGCCAGAATCGAGCCCGAGATATCGCCACCGCCACGATCGAGCAGTTTGATCTGGCCCTCACGCGTCGCGCCGTAGAAACCGGGCATGACAAAGCCACCCTGCTGGCCGTACTCCTGCACCAGCTCGGAAGTGCGGTTCATGCTGAGCGTACCGTCGTGATGGAACGCCACAACCGTCGCGGCATCCAGGAACGGCAGGCCCAGGTACTCGGCCATCAGGCGAGCGGTGAAGTACTCGCCGCGGCTCACAAGCTCCTCAGTGGAGTAGCCACCGGAGCGAGCACGCTCGGCAAAGGCCGCAAACTCTTCGCGGATGGGATAGGTGAGCTCCAACTCGTCAGCGATATCAAAGTAGCGCTGGCCAATGTCCTCGAGCAGCTCCTCGCACGACACGTGGTACTTAACGTGTGCGTTAACCAAGTAGAGCAGGTCGGTCACCTTGGTATCGCCCTTAAAGCGGCGACCGCAGGCAGAAACCACCACAAAACGGCGGGCCGGGTCGGCATCGACAATGGCCTTGATCTTCTTAAAGTGTTCGGCGTCGGCGACCGACGAGCCGCCAAACTTGGCAATCTTAATCATGGGCTTGAGGTTACCTTTCTAAAAGCCTCTGCAAACCTGTTTTGCGCGCTCTGATACCATGGTTTCACCGATTGGGACCAAGGCATCCGAGGAGCAGTGTTATATGGGAACTTATCATAGTACACGAGGACGCACTTTATCGTGCTCAAGTAAGGTGGCAATCCGTACCGGCATCGCTCCCGACGGGGGTTTGTTTGTCTCGGACGAGCTCGGCACCCAGCAGGTCGATATCAGCTCGCTTGCAGATAAATCGTACTTTGAAATCGCTCAAGATGTGTTGGGAATGTTACTGAATGATTACACGGCCGAAGAAATTTCGGCGTGTGTCGACGAGGCATACCGCGGCACGTTCGTGAGCGAAGAGGTTACGCCGCTCGTCAAACTCGACGCCGCACCGGGCGCCGACGCCCCGCAAACCTATGTGATGGAACTCTTTGGCGGCCCCACGAGCGCCTTTAAGGACGTCGCCCTGCAGATGCTCCCCCGTCTGATGGCCCGCACCTCTGCCAAGGACGGCGGCGCCGAGCGCATCATGATCGTCACCGCCACGTCGGGCGACACCGGCAAGGCAGCACTCGCCGGCTTTGCCGACGCTCCGGGCACGGGCATCACTGTCTTTTATCCCGAGGGCAAGGTCAGCCGCGTCCAGAACCTGCAGATGTCCACTCAGGAGGGCGACAACGTCGCTGTCTGCGGCATCCGCGGCAACTTTGACGACGCCCAGAGCGCCGTCAAGCGCATCTTTGCCGATAAGGAGCTTGCCGAGCGCCTGGAGGCCGCTGGCACGGTGCTTTCGAGCGCCAACTCCATCAATGTCGGCCGTCTGGTACCGCAGGTCGTCTACTACTTTGCCGCCTATGCGCAACTGCTGCGCGCCGGCGCCATCGAGACTGGCGACGCCGTAGAGTTCTGCGTGCCCACCGGCAACTTTGGCGATATCTTGGCCGGCTACTACGCCAAGCGCATGGGTCTGCCCGTCGCCAAGCTCGTCGTGGCGAGCGACAAGAACAACGTGCTGGCCGACTTCCTGACCACCGGCGTTTACGACCGTAACCGCCCGTTCTTCACGACCATCTCGCCGTCGATGGACATCCTTATTAGCTCCAACCTGGAGCGCATGCTGTACTTCCTGTCCGATGGCGACTGCGAGCTTGTTGCCGGCCTTATGGAGCAGCTGGCACAGACTGGTCGCTACGAAGTTCCCGCCGAGCTGCTGGCCAAGATCCAGAGCGTCTTTGGCTGCGGTTGGGCCAGCGAGGACGAGGTCCGCGCTGCCATCAAGAGCTGCTGGGACGCGAACGGCTACGTGATTGACCCGCACACCGCTTGCGGCTATCACGTCTTTGAGCAGGTCGCTCCCGCCGAGGGCGCCAAGGCCCGCGTGTTGCTTTCGACCGCCAGCCCCTACAAGTTCCCGCGCGCCTGCTGCGACGCCCTGGGGCTCAACGTTCCCGAGGACGACTTTGAGGCCATGCGCGTGCTCGAGCAGGCAACCAACACGGTCGCCCCGACCCAGCTCGCCGAACTCGAATCCAAACCCGTCCGCTTCGAAGACGTCTGCGACGTCGATGAGATGGCCAGCTACGTCGAGTCTGCAGCAAAACGAATGAGCACCAACTAAACCCCTTATTAAGCGCCGGCGAAAGCCGGCGCAC
The DNA here is from genome assembly GCF_003468085.1 of Collinsella sp. AM41-2BH. Classification (NCBI taxonomy): domain Bacteria; kingdom Bacillati; phylum Actinomycetota; class Coriobacteriia; order Coriobacteriales; family Coriobacteriaceae; genus Collinsella; species Collinsella sp. AM41-2BH. Next base: position 1,204 of record NZ_QSGH01000030.1, on the reverse strand, counting down.
CTTCTTTTATCAGATAACCCCCGGGATGATGACGAACGCGCACAGCGTGCCTGGCTGTTTAGTTCGTCGCGAGTTCCGCACGCAAAGGAAAGCACTTAATGTGCTTTCCGTCTTGCGCAGGACTGCCCGAGCAGCGAACTAAACAGCCAGGCACGCCAGGAGGACTCACATGATCAAGATCACCGTCCCAGCAACAAGCGCCAACTTGGGCATCGGCTACGACACCCTCGGCATGGCCGTCAGCCTTTACTCGCACTTTACCTTCGAGCGCGCCGACAAGCTCACCATCACGGGTTGCCCCGAGGAGTTCCAAAACGAAAACAACCTGGTCTACGTCAGCTTTGTCGATGCACTGGCCGCATGGGGCGAGCCGGCTTTTCCCGTTGCCATCGATATTCAAACCGATGTGCCCGTCGCTCGCGGCCTGGGGTCCAGCTCCACCTGCGTCGTCGCCGGCATCATGGCTGCCGCCGCGCTGACGGGTCACACCGTCGACCGCGCCGAGCTCGTCCGCATCGCCACCGAGGTCGAGGGCCATCCCGATAACGTCGCTCCCGCCATCCTTGGCGGCGCCGTCTGCTCCTTTACGCCGACCGATTCGCTCCCCCAATGCCTGCGCTACGAGGTGAGCGATCGCTTACGTTTTATTACCGTGATTCCGCCCTACGAGGTACATACGAGCGAGGCGCGCAAGGTCGTGCCGCAGAAGATTCCGCTCTCCACCGCCGTGTGGCAGATGGGCCGCATTGCTGGCATGACGCGCGGTCTGGAGACCGGCGACCTTGACCTGATTGCCGCCGCCAATGACGACCGCATCCAAGAACCCTATCGTCGCCGTCTCATCCCCGACTACAACGCCGTGCGCGACACCTGCCTTAACGGCGGCGCCAAGACCATCTGGATCAGCGGTTCGGGCTCGACCCTCATGGCTGTAACCGACGACACCATCGTGGCAAAGTTCCTGCAGGTCAAGCTGCGCGAGCAGTTCCCCAAGTGTGAGACGCATATTCTGACGTGCGACACCGAGGGCGCTCAAATCGAGTACCTGTAGACATCGCTAGTTAATCCCTTCGGGCCGCCCAAGGGTATCCCCTTAAAAACGTCCTCGCACTTGAGGCCCGCTTATCCTGCTCCTTCGGAGCTACGGATAAGCGGGCCTCGTGCTGACGCTCCTATTTGGCAAGGTGTTTTTTAGAATCCATTT